>DASUXX010000200.1:0-5143 GCA_036377755.1 Gemmatimonadaceae bacterium | reverse complement strand
TTCCCGCAATCTCCAGCTCTGACTGCCCTGCTCGCACCTGAGGGACCGTGCGAGTGAGCGCATCCGTCGCGATTCGCGCCGCTTCGCGTATCAACGCAACCTCATCCGCATCCTTCGATTCGCGGAGCGTCTCGACGAGATTGAGCTGCGGACGCCACTGCCATCGTGATCCGTCGCTAAGCAGTCGCTGAAAATCGCGATGATAGATATGCGCGGACTCGAATCCAATTACCTCGAGCGTCGACAGCTTGCCGAGTATGTCCCATAAGCCAGTCCACAGGCTGACGGCTTCGATACGAATCGTCGCGACATCACCCACTTCTTCCGCAACCTGAAGCTCGTACCTGAAATCGGTGAGCAGACGAATTTCATCCTCAGTTGCGAGGGCGAGCGCACTCGTTCCCGAGAATCCTGTGAGATAACGGATATTGGGAAGGCTCGTGAGCAGCAGCGCATCGATGCGCTCCTGAGCGAGCATGCGCCCGAGAGCAGCAAGTCGCTCGCGACGGCGATCAGTCACTTTGCGAGCTTCCTTACGAGTCCGCGCAGCGCGAGCTCGTAGCTATCTGCCCCGAACCCGCAGACGACTGCAACTGCTGCATCGGCAAGCGCCGATTTTCTTCGTTCCGGCTCGCGCGCGTAGATGTTCGTCATGTGCACTTCGACAAACGGCACCGCAACGCCAGCAAGTGCATCGCGTATTGCCAGCGAGGTATGAGAGTATGCGCCCGCATTCACGAGGGCGCCGTCTACTTTTCCGCGAAGCGCATGCACGTATTCGACAATCTCACCTTCACCGTTGAGCTGAGTGAACGTGAGATCGGCGCCAATGTCCTGCGCGACTGAGCGCAGATTGTCTTCGATCTGCGAGAGAGTCGTAGAGCCGTAAAGCTCCGGCTCGCGCATTCCTAACAGATTCAGATTGGGACCGTTGATGATGGCGATCCTCACGACTCCGCCAGTCCGTCCAGCCATTCGCGGAACCTTCGAATGTCTTCTTCTGATTCCTGCGCAGGCGTATCAGTACTTGCGGGCGGCGCGGGCTCGGGCTCGGTCGGAGCAGAGACTGCGAGATTCGACGGTGGAGTCGACGCTCCAATCGCTCCGCTCAGTGCGAACGCAGCGCGATTGTCTTCTTCACTCACGGGCTCGTCGCCAAAGAGATTCGCGAACGCATCGCTTGCGAGAGGATAATCGTCTGCGGAAGCTGCCGGCGTCGCAAGAGTCTCTGCAACAGCGGCGTGCGCCGTGATCGTGCTTGCATCTCGTGCAGGCGGACGAAATGCGCCAAGCGTCGCAAAGAATTCTCGAACGGTTGGGTGCTTCGGAGCGTAGTGCGGAAGATCTTCTTCCTCGGGGAGCTGCGGTGAATAGGCGACGAAGCTCGCCTCTTCAGGCTCAGGCTCGTACTCCGCGAATTCTTCCTCTGCCGCAGAGTGCACAGGTGCGGATTCAACCGGTTCGGCTTCCTTTGGCTCGCTCTCCGCCGCCTCGTCCTCTGCCGATTCCTCTTCTTCTGGAGCCGGCTCAGGCGGGAATTCCGCTGCAGGCTCAGGAGCGATTTCGGCCTGCGGCGGCTCCATCGGAGCGATCGGCGAATCTAGAACCGGAACGTTCTCTTCCGGGGGCTGTCCGTAGGACGGTCCGGCGTCTTCAACTGGTTCAGCGGCCGGTTCAGTACCTGCCTGATCGAGCTCTGCTTCCGGTTCCGCGGGAGCTCCCGGTACATCGACTTGCTCGGGAAAGGCGGATTCTGGGACAGCCGCTGTGCTCGGGGTTGCCTGTATCGGTGGGCTTTCCTGACTATCAGCAGGTGCAGCGGCAGGAATATCCGGCGACTCGAAATCGAGATTCAGATCTTCGTCCGTCCCGAATCCTGCGCCCCAGGAATCGCTGTCGAAGGAATCGCCCATTCCACCCAGCTCCGTCTCGGTGAAATGTGGAGCGGAGCCCGCGTCTGCCGGGATCTCGAGATTCAGGTCTTCATCTGACGGCGCGAATGCAGTTGTCTCGTTGACCTCGACGTAGTCGCTGGACTCGACAGGAAGGTCCGAGATCATCGGCTCGAAGGGAATCAGATCAGGAGCTGGCGCTGGAGCAGCCGGCGGCTCGGACGCGGCCGGTTCCTCAGGCTCCGCAGACGCCTCCACGGCGGCCGGCACTTCGTCAGCGACAGGTTCTGCAGGCCGGGATGGTGTCCGGCGCTGCGATTTCTCTTCGCGCTCCAAGGCTTCGATGCGGTCGAATATTTCCTTGTCATCCGGATGATGAAGCGCCAGCTGCCTGTAGACGTCGAGAGCTGCCTGACGGTAACCCTGGCTTGCGTAGAGCTCGGCCATGGTTCGCGTGACGAAAGGAGATTCCTCGTGGGGGGGAGTCTTTCTCCATGCGACATCGTCTTCAGCCGGAGCTGGCTCTGACTCCGGTTCTACCGCTGCGATCGGCGATACCGAGCGCTCCTCGTCGACCGGCATCGGCTCCGCATCAGCGATGTATGCAGGTTCGGACGCCTCGGCCTCATCCAGCGCTGTCGTCTCAATTGGAGCAGTCCCGGACCCGGATTCCGAATCCGTGACCGACTCCGGCGCGCTCACGGGATCCGGCTCCGCAGCGCTCGTCGCAGCAGCCTCGCCGGTGTCAATCGCGGGGGCCTCGGCCTCGCTCGACGGCTCGGTCAGCTCGGCGATGTACGCCGCGACTTCGCGATCAGAAGGATCGAGATCGATCGCCCGCGAATACCAGTGCCTCGCTTCTGCAGTCTCGCCACGCTCACGCGAGATATTGCCGAGGTGCTTGAGCACGATCGCGTTATCAGGATCGAGTGCAAGCGCTTTCTCGAACACCGTGCGCGCTTCTTCAGTGCGCTTTGCATCGTACAGCGCCTGACCGTAAACGACATGCCCGCTCATGTGACCGGGCTGCTGCGCGAGATGCGCGCGGCAGATCGCTATTGCCTGCTCCGGATCTCCCGCTTTTCGGTATTCATTGGCAAGTGGCGCGAAATAGCGGCGCGGATTTTCGTGAAACTTCTGCCTTAGCTCATCGATCCGGGTGGACCCTTGCATCAATGTCCCTCTAAAGTTGCGCCGCCCTCACATTCACCCGGGACGGAACGCTCAAAATACCGTGTTCATGAGAGGGGCGTCAATCGGAGGAAGTCACTGCGCGGCTTGCTTTTACGCCTGCCCAACCGGTAGTTTGATGGGCTCTACACCCCTAAAATCACAGGCAGTTTTTCAGTCCCGCCAGGAGTAAAGCCCCGTGCTGCAATCAATGCGGAGCTCCGCAAAGTACATCTGGATTTTCATCGTCGTCTTTTTCATCGGCGGTTTCCTCCTTCTGGAAACCTCCGGTCTTCTCGGCCGCGGTGCGATCACACCAACAACCGCTGTCGCCAGCGTCAATGGCGAAGACATCCTCGCAACGACCTGGTATAACGCAATCGCCGCGCTCGAGCAGCAGGCCACACAGCAGACCGGCCGCAGCATAACGCTCGATGAGCGTCGCCGCCTCGCTGACGAAGCGTTCGAGCAGCTCGTCGGCGATGCGCTTCTGAGACAGGAATATCGCAGACGGGGAATCATCGTCACCGACGAAGAGATCTCCGAAGCTGCACGCTACGCACCTCCGCCGCAGCTCGCGCAAAGCCCCGAGCTTCAGACGGATGGACGCTTCGACCCCGAGAAGTATGCGCGATTCCTCTCGAGTCCTTCGGCGCGTCAGGAAGGAATTCTTTTTCAGCTCGAGGGATACTACAGAGACCAGATTCCGCGCGAAAAACTTTTCGAGCAGGTAGCGTCTGACGTCTATGTAAGTGATGACCGGCTCTGGCAGATCTGGCGCGACACGCGCGACACCGCCCAGATCTCGTATGTCGTTTTCCGGCCCGAGCTGATTGGCGACAACGAAGTCACGGTCACCGATTCGGAGATCAAGGATTACTACGACAAGAACAAGAAGGATCTCGAGAAGCCCGGCCGTGCTGTTGTTTCAGTCGTCAGCATTCCCCGCACGATTACCGCAGCAGACAGCGCCGCGACGCGCAACCGCATACTTGCCCTTCGCGACAGGATCTCCAAGGGAGAGAAGTTCGAGGACATCGCGAAGGCGGAGTCGTCAGACTCAGTCTCGGCGCGCGACGGCGGATTTCTCGGGAAAGGTGTTCGCGGTCGATTCGTCCCGGAGTTCGAGAACGCAGCTTACGCTCTTGCACCGGGCGAGATGTCACAGCCGGTTCTCACATCGTTTGGATATCACCTGATCAAGGTAGATGAGAAGAAGGGTGACTCCATTGCGGTGCGCCACATTCTTCTGCCCATCACGCAGAGCGATTCAAACGCGACGCTGACGGATCGCAAAGCTGATGAGCTTTCGCGAATCGCTGCATCGTCAGACAAGCCTGGCGTGCTCGAAGAAGCTGCGAAGAAGCTTGGCCTCCAGATCAAGCACGGCTCCGTTCTCGAGACCGATGCACTCACCATCGACGGAAAGTTCATCCCCAGTGTTGGACCGTGGGCATTCCAGGGCGCGCGCATTGGTGAGACCAGCGAGCTCTTCGATTCCGATGATGGATACTATCTCGGCAGACTCGACTCTCTCACGAAAGGCGGCGTTCCATCACTCGACCAGGCGAAGTCGGAGATTCGCGCAACGCTCGCAATCCAGAAGAAGCTCGACAAGCTGATGCCGCGCGCGCAGCAGTTCGCAGCAACGGCGGCTCGCACGTCGCTCGAGGACGCAGCCCGCGGTGCCGGCATGCAGGTGCGCCAGAGCGAGCCATTTACACGCGTGGGCGGAGCCGAAGGAATCGGCCGCTTGAATCAGGCGATCGGCGCAGCGTTCTCGCTTCCGATCGGCGCAGTGAGCACACCGATCCGCGTGTACGACGGAATCTTCGTCGAGCGCGTCGATCAGCGAGTGCTCAAGGAGAAATCAGAGTGGGAAAAAGAGAAGGATGCGCAGCGGCAGACGATTGTGCAGCAGCTGCGGCAGCAGAGAGTGCGTGATTTCCTTTCGAATCTTCGCGACAATGCGAAGATCGTCGATAAGAGAAAGGAGATCGAAGCGAGTCAGAGGCAGCTCGCTCAATAAGGCTGATAGCAGACAGCCGATAGCTAGTGCAAGACGCCGGGGGCTAGCTGCT
>DASUXX010000199.1:0-8995 GCA_036377755.1 Gemmatimonadaceae bacterium | reverse complement strand
AATCGATCGCGCGATTTGATCCTGCACCGTGAATACATCGCTCGCATTGTTCTCGTACGTGTCGGACCATAGTGCGAGTCCATCGGCTGCATTCGTAAGCTGAGCGGACACTCTCAGGCGATTGCCATCTCGACGCACGGTCCCTTCGAGATAGGTCTTCACGTTGAGCGTCTTGCGAATCTCATCGAAGCTTGGAGTCTTGCCCTTGAACGAATAAGCCGACGTGCGCGATGCGACGCGTAGTCCCGGCAGCTTGCTCAGTGCGTTGGCAAGCTCGTCGGTCATCCCGTCGCTGAAATATTCATCTGACCGGTTGCCGCCCACATTCACGAGTGGAAGCACTGCAACCGAGTTGAAGGCGTCCGAACCGCTGCCGCCGCCTCCTGCCTTCGATATCGAGAACCACGTCAAAGCAACGACAGCAATCAACACCGCGGCGCCCACAACCCAACGCACCCGTGACTTCGAAACAGCTGCGGGAAGGGAAGCTGGTGGCCGCGCTCCCGTAGCAACGGTTGGTCCACTCGTCGAGCTGACTCCCACCGCATCGAATACTGCGACGAGGTCGGACGCATTCTGCGGGCGATCCGATGGCTTCTTCTCGATGCACTGCATCACCATCGCAGCGATCTCGGGAGGAATACCCTCACGTTTCGATTCGATTGGATCCGGTGGCTGTACGACGTGCGCTGCGAGAGTTGCCTGTGCGGATTTTCCCTTGAATGGCGGCGAGCCCGTCAGCACTTCGTATGCGAGAATGCCGAAGGCATAGATGTCAGCGCGATGATCGATCTCGGGATCTGCGAGAGCCTGTTCAGGTGCCATGTAGGCGGGAGTGCCAAGCGCAACACCACCGCTCGTAAGGCGCGCATCACCATCCGAGGTCGTCGCTGCACTCAATGCGCGTGCAACACCGAAGTCTGCTACAAGAGCGAATTCATCCGAGAGGAGAACGTTGTCCGGCTTGATATCACGGTGAACCACGCCGTTGCGATGCGCATATGCAATCGCTGAAGCGATCTGGCGCAGGATGCGGATTCCTTCCTTGATCGGGAGCGCGCCTTCGCGGTCGACTCTCCTGCGAAGTGATTCGCCCTCGATGAACGGCATCGTGTAATACAGGATGCCGTTGAGCTCGCCGGACTGGAGTAGAGGCACGATGTGCGGATGCGAGAGCCGCGCGGCGAGCTGGATCTCCAGACGGAACCGCTCCGTTTTCACCTCGGCTGCTACTTCGCGGGACAGGACTTTTACCGCCACACGACGACCGAGCTTCTTGTCCTGCGCAACGAACACACGGCTCATTGCACCGCCGAGCAGCTCTCGCTCGAAGGTGTATGAGTCGCCAAGTGACTGGGTCAGCGATTCGACGAGATCGCTCAATGCTTATTCGAGGGGGACGAATCGGTAGTCGTGCGATCCCGCGGGAAATCGCGAGTCGGTGATCGTAATCTTGAAGCTTCGCTCTTCTCCATTCATGAGGCGGCATGACGGCACGTGCGCTACGGTGAGCGGACCTTCGGCCAGGCCTACTGCGAACCCGCAGGCGTCGCCCCAGTTGTTGCCCTGCAGCCTGCCTGTTCCTATCGTCGCGGGTTTTCCCCCCGCAGATGTGAGAGGTGCTGGAATCACGATGCCATCGACTGAATAGAGCTGCAAAGTGACAGCCTGTGCCAGATTGTCTGCATCGCTGCATGCAGCGATTGCAGCGATCGACAAGACGCCGATGCTGGTCTGGAAACGGGGTGGCATTGCGACAAGCTAACGCGCAGAATCGCTGCGCGCACGAGATTTACTGACGCGGCGGACGCGCTCTATCGCCTTTACGTCTCTCGGTGACGGTGCGCTCATGGCGTCTTCGCTCACCGGCGGTATCGATAATCGCAAGGACTGCCTGGATCAGCCCATATGCCGCAAGACCGAAGAAAACGAGCGCGGCAACACCGATGACGACCTCGGTCCAGACTCCGTATTCGTTTCGGAGAACGACCATAGTGGCGATGGTCGCGCCCACTGCGCCGAGAACGGCCAGCACCAGCGCCGTGCGAACCGAAGGACCTCGAGCCGGAACGAGCGGAGTTCCGCCTGCGGGTGTTTCGGTGGTCACTGTCGGGTTCGCCATCCTTTAAACTTGCGGTAGGTGAGACTTGCTCGGGCCAGCACAACAATCCCTTCATTCTTTGTGCCGCTGGGCCAGATGCCGCAGCGTCTGGGGTTTCTACGTCATTCTGCGTATGTGGGTCCCCGTTCGCCCAGCCATATTGAGGCCACAGGCAACGACTTTCAACCATGACTGAAGACGAGCGCCCTACCGTGGAGCAACGCCTTACACGGCTCGAGGAGCAGGTAGCGGCGATAATTACGCGGCTCGACGCTGGACCTCGACCCGGGCATACGAGCGCCAGTCGAAGAATTGCTCCGGCGGTAAGAAAATCGTACCAGAATCCCTTCTCGGCGCGCAGCATCGAGTGGTGGCTCGCGCGCGGCGGCGCGGTGCTTACGTGCCTGGCTCTTCTTCTTCTCTATCAGTACGCCGTCGAGCGAAACTGGATCACTCCAGTAGTGCGTGTCGCTGCGGGAATCGTTGTCGGGCTCATCCTGTTCCTTGCGGCCACGCGAGTTCGTCGCGAATCGCCGAGGTCGGACGATGCGATAGGATTGCGCGAGGTCCTGCTCGGCGCAGGACTGGCTTCCTGGTATATCACGTCGTACGCCGCTGCGATCTACTACGCGCTGATTCCAGCAGGAACGGCGCGCTTGCTCTTTCTCATTCTGAGTATTGCAGGCGCGTGGATCGCGCTTCGGGAGCATCGTTCAGTGCTGGGGTTCCTGGCGCTCGCGATCGGATATCTGACGCCGATGATCCTTCCGTCGCGAGATCCCTATATCCCTGCGGCCGCCGTGTATCTCGCGGCGCTTACCAGCGTTGGACTTCTGCTCTACCTGATGCGCGGATGGCAGTCCATTCTGTGGCTTACCTTCGCGGGATTCTGGTGGACTGCTTCGCGGATCACGGATCTCATCTGCTGCGGTGCGCCTGGGATTGCACGCATCACAGGATCGATATCGTCCGCCCGCATCGCGATGAGCATCGTGATCATCGCTGCGGGAGCGGCGATGCTGCGAACACCGCTGCTTCGGCGCCGGCTGGTTGCAACAGGATCGTCGCTCTACACGGAGCCGAACCCATCTGAACGATGGAGCTCGATGCAAGCCTCCATGGCGGCGCGCATGGAGAAATTCTCCGGAATTAATGCGAGGAGAGACTCGCCGGCGCTCTGGGTGATCTCGATTTTCGGTCCGCTGCTGTCAGTGTTGTTCCTCTCGTGGATCTGGACGGGAGTGCAGGGAACCGCGTGGGGAATTCTGTCGCTTGTGTCAGCTGCCGCTGCACATCGAATGGCCGCCGCATCCAATGGTGACGATGAGTTCACTCATGTAGAGGCAGCGGCCGCAACGATATGGAGTCTCGCCGGAGTTCTCTGGCTCGCCAATTCGATCGGGAGCGCGCTCGGAGCTTCGACTGAGTTCACTCTCGCCGCTGCGTCGCTTCATTCGCTGCTGATCATGGTCTACTTCTCACGCTCGCGATTCACTGCGCCTCTCAGGATCGCGATTGCGACTTCGGCAGCGTGCATTGTGGTCGTGCTCTTCTCCGAGACGATGTTCCGCAACTTTGCACTCTCAGGATTCGATGCTGGGTGGACAATTGCCGAGCTCACCGTGATTGCAGTGTGTCTCACTATCTGGTGGACACAGCGCGCACCCGCAGATCCGCTTTCTGTCGCGACACTATTCGGGGTTGCCGCCTATCTGTCGCTGATGTTGATCGACGCACGCATCCTGAACCGTGTATGGGCACCGCTCATCACAGCAAGCTTCGCAATTGCAGGCGCCGCACTTCTCATGCTTGGCCATGGCCACAGGGAAGCGCAGACATTACGACGGCTTGGCGGATTCACTCTGGTGGTCGTCGTCGCGCGGCTTTTCATGTTCGATCTTGCGCGAGTCGAGACCATCTGGCGCGTGATGTTGTTCCTCGGATGCGGCGCACTTTTTCTGTTCACCAGTCACCGGCTCAATGAGCGGTCGGACTCATCGAGGACAATATCATGATGGATCCACTCGACGAAATCTCGATGAACGCGCGCGCGTTCAGCTACGACTCGATTGCGACGGAGTATGCGACGAAAGTCGACAACGCACCGTACAACGCGTTGTACGAGCGGCCGGCAATGCTCGAACTGCTCCCCGATCTGCATTGTCTTCGAATTCTGGATGCGGGATGCGGCTCAGGATGGTATGCCGGGCAGCTCATCGCGCGCGGGGCGAGGGTGACAGCCATCGATGCGAGTGCAGCAATGGTCGATTACGCGCGCGCAAGACTCGAGCGTAATGCAGACGCCCCGGTGAATGTGGAGCTGCACGTCGCCGATCTGGCTGATCGGCTGCCCTTTGACGATGCGAGCTTCGACGGGGTGGTGAGCCCATTAGTGCTTCACTATCTGAGAGATTTTCGTCCTGCACTGAAGGAGATGCGGCGGGTTCTGGTTCCAGGCGGCTGGCTTCAGTTTTCCACGCATCATCCCGCCGCCGATGCAGCGCGCTTTCAAACAAAGAATTATTTCGCGGTCGAACACACTGTCGACCATTGGGACTGGGTCGGCCGCGTGGAATTCTTTCGCCGTTCACTTACGGAGATCGTAAGCAGCGTAATCGACAGCGGATTCATCATCGACAGGATCGTCGAGCCCATTCCAACGGCGGAATTCAGGCGCCAGACGCCGGATTCCTGGGAGCGACTCATGAATCAGCCGGAATTCCTCATAGTGAAGGCACATTCAGCGAATTTGTGATGCGCCCGTGTCACGGTAATTGCAGCCGTTTTCCATTCCCTGAAAAACAGTTACGCAGTTGCGGGAGGTAGCGGAATGGCGGTGCGTCAGAAGCAGGTCAAGGATCAGGTAATAGTCATCACGGGAGCGTCGAGCGGGATTGGTCTCGCTACGGCAAAGGAGGCAGCCTCGCGAGGGGCGAGAGTCGTTCTCAATTCGCGAGACCCTGTCGATCTTGCGCGAGCAGTGCAGGAGATTCGCGAAGACGGCGGTGAAGCGACGATGCATGTTGGCGATGTCGCTGACAGGTCAGCGATGGAATCGCTCGCCGATGCAGCGATAGCAGCGTACAGGCGAATCGACACGTGGATCAACAACGCGGGAGTTTCCATCTATGGAGAGATCCGCGAAGTGCGCATCGAAGATGCTCGCAGGCTCTTCGACACGAACTACTGGGGCGTTGTAAATGGGAGTCTGGTCGCAGTCGAGCACCTTTCGACATTCGGCGGAACGCTGATCAATGTTGGCAGTGTGCTGTCGGAGACCGGATATCCGCTGCAGGGCCACTATGCAGCAAGCAAGCACGCAGTGAAGGGATTCACTGATTCACTGCGGCTGGAGCTCGAGAAACAGAATCTTCCTGTGATAGTGACGCTGATCCAGCCGGCAGCGATCGACACTCCATACCCCGAGCACGCGCGGAATTATCTGCCGGCAGATCCAAAGCATCAGGCGCCCGTTTATAAACCGGAGATTGTCGCGGATGCAATTCTCGCGTGCGCCGAGAAGCCACACCGCAACCTGCGCGTCGGCGGCTCGGCCAAGATGTTCACCACAATGGAAAAAGTCGCGCCTGGACTCGCCGACAAGCAGAAGATGTCAGCGTTCGAAGCGCAGCTCAGCGATCGTCCCGCTCACACCGAAGGGGCATTGTTTCGTCCGGTGAGCGGCGACCTTGCCGTGCGCGGCAAATATCCGGGAAAAGTCAGAAGCAGAAGCTTCTACACCAAGGCTGCGTTGCATCCGATGGCTGCTCTCGCAGGTGTTGCAGCCATCGGTGTCGGCATTGCGGTCGCGCTTCGCGGAGACGATTAGCTACTGCTGGCAGGGTGCGAGCGGGTTAGGCTTCGGCTTATCTACTCGCACCCTGTCATTCCGGTTCGCCAGTGCCGTTGCAACGTCGCGAACGAACGTCGCGACATTCGCGAGCCCCGTGTAGCTGATGTACTGCGGCTCGTCGATCACCTGGTGATACGCAGGATGATATCCGCGCGACAGGTACGCGATAGGGATTCCGGTACGCGCATACATGTAATGATCGCTTCTGCAGTAGCGATTCTGGACCTGTCCCTTGGCATCGAACGAATAATCCAGATTCCAGGGAACGGCGCGCGCTGCGTTCACTGAATCGAGAACATTGCCGAGGTCTGTGGACAGGCGCCGTGAGCCGATCACCTGAAGATAGGTTGGGCCACCGACTGGATTGTCGCGCCGCTCGCCACGCCCGACCATGTCCATGTTGATCTGCGCGATGATCGAATCATGCGGAACCGTGGTGTGCTCCGTGAACCATGCGGATCCGAGAAGGCCACTCTCCTCTGCGGTGTGCCACACGATCAGCACTGATCGACGTGGGTGCTTCTGTGACGCGAGCGATTCTGCAATCTCGAGCAGCGCAACTGATCCTGAGCCATCGTCGTCCGCGCCGTTGTTGATTGAATCTCGACGCGGCGGATTGATTTTTCTCAGGCTGTCCAGAATTGCGCGGGCTCGTGCAAGCTGTTCGGCGGTTGGTGGTGCATTGCTCGCAACGCGCTGATCAGCTCCGGCGGGGCGGAAAACTGTGTTCCATGCAACGAGCGAATCATGATCGACAGCGCGCGTTGAAACTCCAATGTGATCGCTGTGCGCGCCGATTGCGACGTATTCTCCACGCAGTGCCGGATCGCTGCCTCTCACAATTGCAATGACGTTTCGGGCTGGTGCGTCTACAGGAGTTTCATGAAAGCGGACATCAGCTTGCACATCCCGCCCCCGCGCGCCTGGCTTGAGCGACGCGAGTGGCGCGCCCATGATACGCTCTGCCGCTGATCTGGATGCAAGAATTCCGAACGGAGTGCGCATCGGCGTGACCTGGCCGGTGAGCCCGGCACCGCGGGCACGCGAATTCGCCGTTTGAAGTTCCAGCGACGCAACTATTACGGCAGCCGCTTCCGGATATCTCGAGATCGTGAGCGACGTTGGGCTGGAATAGGTCGCGGTCGGCTGTCCGTTGGCGCCAAGTGCCGCATCGAGAACAATGATGCGATTCCTCACGTCGGCAGGATTGAGTCTCACAGTCGAGTCGCCGACGCGGCCTCCATAGATGGTTTCGTAATTGCCTCGCGCGAGTGAACCCGAAAGCCGCAATGTGGCCGTCGGCCTCATCGCTGTGAAATCAGTGAACACTTTGAGCGCTTCACCATTGACTGTCATCGACGATGTCGAGTCAGTGCTTCGTCGCACCATCGGAATTGTCTGGAACCAGGTGCCGTTTTCACCGCCAGGCTCGAGGCCCAGTCGCTGCATCTCGCGAGCGATGTACTCGGTCATCTTGTAGTTGCCCGCTGTGCCGGCTTCGCGGCCCTGCATCGAGTCGTCAGCTACGAGGTAGATGCGGCTGCGAGTATCGGCAGGGGTGATACCGGGAACCGTGCGGAGCGGAGAGAGCGGGGCAGGCACCCGACTGCATGAAATTCCAATAAACGCTGCAGCGACAGCGAGTGCTGATTTTCGGTATGTCATTGGCGCAATATCGCTAGTTGCGCGCATCAGATGGAACACCTAACGTGCGCCGCCATGACCGCGCCGGGCACAGTCGCAAGGATCGGATCGTCCATGAACATCTGGAGAAGTCTCAAGGGACTTCCCCGCGATGTGTGGATTCTTGCTGCGGCCACGCTCATAAATCGCGCGGGGACGATGGTGCTTCCGTTCCTGGTACTCTACCTCACGACCGAGCTCGGCTTCAGTGCATCTCGAGCAGGGTTTGTTCTTGGCATATACGGCACTGGCGCACTGGTCGCGGCTCCGATCAGCGGACGGCTGACGGACAGAATCGGTCCGCTGCCGGTGATGCGCGCTTCGCTCGTGCTCGCCAGCGTTTTCATCTTCATTCTTCCGTTCGCGCGAAGCTTTCCTGCAGTCGTGACGCTCGTGTTCCTGTGGGCGGTTGCGACTGATCTCTTTCGCCCTGCAAACCTGGTGATAGTTGCTGACATCGTACCTGCCGATCGACTCAAGCAGGCATACGCACTGTCACGCCTCGCGATCAATCTCGGAATGAGCATTGGTCCCGCGGCCGCCGGGTTCATTGCGCAGAAATCGTTCACATGGATTTTCGTTGCGAACGGGACGAGCACATTGATCGCAGCGATCGTGCTGATGCTTGCTCCATTCACTACGTCGCAGATCAATTCAGGACGACACGATCCGACGCGGACGCGATCGTTTCTCGACATTCTGGCAATCGACGACAAGAGAATGGTTCTCTTTCTGTCGGCGATTTTTTTGATGGGTGTAGTGTTCTTCCAGGTAGACGGGCCGCTGCCACTTTTTCTCGTGCAGGATCTTTCACTCTCACCTGCATTTTATGGCGGACTCTTCTCGCTCAACACGCTCATCATCGTGTTCACTGAAGTTCCGCTCAACACGGCGACATCACACTGGCCTCACCGTCGCGCGCTGGCCCTCGGCGCCATGTTGTTTGCAATTGGCTCGGGACTCTGGGGATTTGCGAGCGGCCCGCCGCTCGTTGTATTCGCGATGGTGATATGGACAGTCGGCGAGATGATGCTGTTTCCGCAGGCGTCAGCATATCTGGCGGAGATCGCCCCGCCGTCGCGCCGCGGCGAATACATGGGCGCATACTCGTTCGCGTTCAGTCTGGCGTTCGCGATTTCGCCATGGATGGGAACATCGAGCTACGCGCACTTCGGCTTCAGGATTTTCTGGATTGGAGTCTTCTTCGTCGGCGCACTTTCAGCTGTCTTGATGCGCCTAGTGCGATCCGAACCACAGCTTAGTCCTCGTTAGTCCTCGTTAGTCCTCGTTAGTCCTCGTTAGTCCTCGTTAGTCCTCGTTAGTCCTCGTTAGTCCTCGTTAGTCCTCGTTAGTCCTCG
>DASUXX010000198.1:0-4623 GCA_036377755.1 Gemmatimonadaceae bacterium | reverse complement strand
GCAGTGCTCGTCATCGCCGGCGACTTCGACCTGAACGAAGCCAAGTCACTCGTTAGAAAGCACTTCAGCGACATCCCGCGCGGACCTGCAGTTCCAGCGTTGCGCAGCATGACTGTCCCTGCGGTCATCGGAAAGGAACAGCGCGAAGTGGTTCAGGATCCGAACGCACCAGCGCCCCTGGTCTATGTTGGATTCCGCGTTCCCGCAGCTCGCGGCGTGAACGGCTCCGCAGTCTCCGTACTTGGCGAAGCGCTGGCGGGCAACCGCGCGACTCCGTTCTTCAAGGATCTCATTCGTGAGAGGCAGGTTGGTGTCGCAGTAAGCGCATTCAACTTCGGCCTCATCGATGGCGCCGATCTCCTCGTCTTCTCACTGCGCGGCAAGGCGAACAGCAACGCCGATTCGCTCGAAGCAGCGCTCATCGGCGAGATCAACAAGGCTGCTGATCTTCTCACTGCCGATGGACTCGAGCAGGCGAAAGCCTCCGCGCGCTTCAACTTCGTGAACGGTCTTCAGACCACTGGCGGATTCGGTGGACGAGCAGACGCGCTTGCTGAAGGATTCACCTACTATCGCGATCCCAACCACGTCAACACTGTACTGAGCGACATCGACAAGGTAACGCTTCCGATGCTCAAGTCGATGATCAAGGAGCGATTCTCTCCACAGAACAGAGTGACACTCGTATACGTTCCCGCAAAGAAGGCCGCAACCGCGGGGGACAGATAAATGACACGCAAACTCATCACACTCGGACTTCTTGTCGCAGCTTCAACTGCGACCGCACAGACCCCGGCGAAGGAAACTGCGCCGGCACCCGGACCGCTTCGCAAATTCGAAGTGCCGCCGGTGCAGACTGCGACTCTGCCGAACGGACTCAAGATCGCAGTCGTCGAGAAGCATTCCCTACCTATAGTAACGGCGCGCATTCAGGTCGATGCGGGCGCAGTTCGTGAACCTGCGGCCAAGAGCGGCGTTGCTGTTCTTACTGCGAATATCCTTTCTGAAGGATCAAAGCAGTACACCGGTGCCGAGATTGCCGATAAGATGGCGAAGCTCGGCGCACAGTTCGGAACGAGCGGTGCGTTCGGAAGCGCGTGGATCAATGTGACATCGCTGCCGAACGTCTTCAACGAAGCATTCACGGTCGCGTCAACGACATTGACAGAGCCCCGCTTCGACGAGGCTGACTTCGCTCGCATTCGTAACAACCAGATCGCATCGTTCGAGAACTCGATGTCGAACGCATCAGGTGTCGCAAACCGTGTTTTTGTGAGTGCGGTGTACGATCCGAACACTCCGTACTCGAGATTGAGCGGCGGCACCAAGACATCGCTCGAAGCTCTTACGCGCGACGATGTCATCAACTGGCACAAGACGATGTACTCGCCTGCGAACACCACAGTGATGTTCGTTGGTGATATCACACTCGCACAGGCACGGTCGCTTGTCGAAAGTGCGCTTGGCAAGTGGACCGCACCCGCAGCTTCTCTCGCAAAGCTCGACAACAAGGTTCGTCCTGCTTCGGGAACACGAATCATTCTTGTCGACAGACCTGGCTCGGTTCAGTCGTCGATCATGGTTGGACAGGGATCGATCGGCTGGGGCACGCCGGATTACTATCCGATGGTCGCGCTCGCCCAGGTACTCGGCGGCGGATTCGGCTCACGCATCAACATGAACCTGCGTGAGAAGCACGGCTGGTCGTACGGAGCCTTCTCGACGTTCAATCCGCTCGTTGGTGCGGGAACGTTCTACATCTCGTCAGAAGTTCGCACGGGTGCGACTGATTCATCGATTGCAGAATCGGTGAAGGAGTTCAAGCGCATCGTCGAAGAGCCGGTTCCTGCAACTGAAGTGAAGGATCAGCTCAACAACGTCGTGTCGAGCTTCCCGTCATCGGTGCAGACTGTTCAGGGTCTCATGTCGAGACTTGCGAACGTAGTCACGTATGGATTGCCGATGGATTTCTACACGACGTACCGCGAGCGGCTTGCTGCAATCACCGCAGATGATATCGCGCGCGTCGGCAAGGCACAGCTGAATCCGGGTGCTATCACCGTAGTAGCAGTTGGAGATCTCAAGACGATCGAAGCGCCCATTCGTGCGCTGAATATCGGACCCGTTGAAGTCTGGACTCCGGACGGGCAGAAAGTTCGCTGACCCAGAGCAGAGCGCGTATGTGAATTTCTAGTTCCTTTTGCCAAAACTGGCATAAGCGTCAGGCCTCTTCCAATAAGAAGAGGCTGGCTGCTTATGCCAGTTTTGGCAATGGGAACCAGAAATTCACATACGCGCTCTGCCCGCTTCTGCAATCCAAGTCCGTGAGACGTCCGCAATCTCAGCCATCACCTGCGCATCATTCCTTCCCGATGATTTCAGCACGTGAAAGCTGTGATCAGCTCCTTCGATCCAGTGCATCATCCAGTCAGTTGTAACTGGCTCGAGCGCTTTTTCCATCAATGCTGGATTGCACAGCGCGTCACGGGTACCGTTGAAGCACAGAACAGGAACCTTGATCGATGGCAGATGCGCATCGCGCAGCTTCTCTGGCTGACCTGCGGGATGAAGCGGGTACGCATACAATAGAAGTCCGTCGCATTCATATCCTTCAGCGCACATCATCGACGCTGCGCGGCCACCCATCGATCGGCCTCCGATTATCAGCGTCTTTGGATTTAGCTCGGATCTTACGCTGTCGACAACTGCTGCAAACGCCTGCTGAAGCTTGGGCATCGGATCGGGACGGCCTGACTTCTTTTCCTTGTACAGGAAATTGAATCGCACGAGATTGATGCCGCGTTCTATTAACGCCTTCGCTGTCTTCTGCATTCCACCGTCGATCATGTTGCCGCCGGCGCCGTGAGCGCAGACAAAAACAGTGTTGGCAATTACATCGCCTTCGCCTGGATCATAGACCGCCGACGTTGTTTCGTTTCCGACGTTGACTGTCCAGGTCATGAGACCGGGATTGTCGGATCTATTCCCAGCTCGTCGAGCATCTTGTGCCCGCCGCATGGCTGGTCATTTCTGGATTCCGCGCACGTGAGCACGAGCCTGTCGATCGTGCGAGTCATTCCCACATACATGAGGCGGCGCAGCTCCTCGACCTGATCGTTCGATTTACGTTCATCGCGTGTGAATCCAGTATCGTCTGTGCCGAGTATGTAGACGCGTGAAAATTCGAGTCCTTTGGTGGAATGAAGCGTGAGGAGGTTCACTCGCTCATCGTCTACCTGAACGCCGTCCCACTTTGACAGAGTGATCCGCTCGAGGAGGGAGCAGATCTGGTCGCGCAGGGGTTTCTCCTGATTCATTGCCATCAATGGACGCAAGCGATGCATTGCTTCAGGATATCTATCCTCGGCCGATCGGTCAGTGCGCAGGCGCTCGCGCAGATCTTCGCCGCCGAGAAGCTCGATCAGCTCGGCGATGGCGGGGACTGTAATATCTGTGCATGTCTCGCATTCGAACCGATAGAAATCGAGACACCGGCTATATCGGCCGAGCGCATAGAACTTCGTAAGATCTTTCAGTCTCTCTGCTTCAGCGCAAAGCGATTCCTTTTCCGAAAGCGCGAGACCGATTCCGAGATAGTCGAGCACGATGTCGAAAGCAGTCTTGCGTGCGCGCACCATTTTCTCTTCGCCGAGGCGCAGGAAGACCTTCGCAAGTGTGCGTGTGTCGTCGAGTGCATGATGTGCGCGGCCTGTGGGAATCCCATAGACACGGGCAAGATTGCCAAGTGATGCGCTGCCTGTTCGCAGCTCACGTGCGAGAACGAGCGTGTCGTATGTATAGAGATCGGCAGTCTCCGCTTCTCCAGCGAGGCGGCGAAGGATCGGGAAATCAAAATTGTGTCCATTGTGCGCGACTACCACGTCGGCGCCGCAGAAGTCCCTGAACTGCGGCCACACATCCGTGAACGGCGGAGCTTCAGCGACATCGCTCTCGGAAATTCCGTGAGTATCAAACGCGGCGCCGCTGATTGGTGCATCCGGTTTTACGAATGAGCGAAACTCATCCACAACCCGGCCGTGGCGAACTCGCACTGCTGCGATTTCTACAACTTCGGCGCGAGTCGTGTCGTTGTCTGTGGTTTCGATATCTACAGCGGTGAAGTCGCGGAAGTGATTCACGAACTCGCGGCTTCTCAGCAGCTGCATCGCCTTGAAAAGACCGAGCGCGATGCCGAGTGACATGCAATCTGCCGAGCCGATGGGGATGCAGTCGTCTGGCGGGTACCCGCCGAGCTGAACCTTGCCCACTCCGAACGTTGAAAGCATTCCCTTGAGTGCGATCTCGACTCCACCCATGCGGGGAATCCATACAGTCTTGCGATGCACAACTGCATCGTCGACGCGGATTGCGAGCGCTTCGACTTCAGGATTCGTCGCGGGATCGGAAAGCTCGTCGTGATTCTCTTCGAGAACCGTGAGGTACTGGCCAACTCGCTGGGAAAGCAGCTCGTTGACCAGAGGCGCGACTGATTCGTGACGCTGGCCGAGTGCGGCGAGATTGCGAAGGGCTGCGATCGCGCGGCGGAGCTTGCGGCCGTCCTCGTGTTCACGTGGAAGATGTCGTGTTGTTTTCTCGAGATGCGCGAGAATATCCCGATGGCGC
>DASUXX010000197.1:0-3480 GCA_036377755.1 Gemmatimonadaceae bacterium | reverse complement strand
GGCGCCTGAGCCTAATGTGAGGGTTGCTCCGAGGAAGAGGAGGACGCGACGTTCGCCCGTTGTTGGCATGAGCCAATGATATTGGCGTCGGTGTTGGCCGCCTCATCTCATCGCTTCTCGACGAACCGATTTGTTGCATGTGTGGGTTCTGTACCTGGCTGAGACACACACCAGATCGGAGTTGCCAGACATGTTGTTACCAGTTGCCAGATGGAAATAACTGGCAACTGGCAACTTGTTCCTGGCAACTAAAATCTGGTGTGTCTCAGCAAGTAATACCCTATCTCAGCAATGCTTCAGCAACTTCTCCAACGATAGACAACGATTTTGCCGAGATCTTATCTATGGTATCAGTCGGCCGGTGATGATCAGGATAGTCGAGATCGATCACGTCGATTACGCGATAGCCGGCCTGAAGCAGTGGAACGTGGTCGTCGGTGATCGGTCCGATCTCAACAGGCAGGAAAACACGATCATGACCCAGCTCGGCAGCCTTGGACCATACGCGGTCCACGACTTCGGGTGCCTGCTGGACTGAATAACCTTCCTTTTGAATCGCGAGATCCTTGTCGCCGATCATGTCCCACAGCACCCCAAAGATCGGCTTGTATCCAGAATCGGGTGGATTCTTCGCGAAGTATGCGGAGCCGATCAGAACGTCGTGAAGATCGGGATCGTCGAACGAGCCGTAGTCTTCGCCATCGACGAAAAGAAGATCGACCCCGAATGTGGATGGGTTCTTCTTGAGAGCATCACCGAGTGCGACAAAGAGCCCCACCCCTGATGCGCCATCGTTTGCACCGGGCACAGGAAGCTGGCGCTCGCCAAGATTTCCGGAGCCATCGCTGATCGGCCGTGTGTCCCAGTGAGTTACGTATAGAATCCGGTCAGTTGCTTTCGGATTGAATCGCGCCAGGATATTTCGCATCGGAAGCTGCTTGCCGTCTGTCGTGGTGTGAGTCCATGACTGAACGATTACAGTGTCGGCTCGCTGCTTCATCTCGTTGATGATCCAATCGCCCGCTTTCTGCGCGCCGGGCGTACCAGGGATGCGAGGGCCGAAGTCGAGCTGAGCCTTTGCATATCTCAGAGCTGACTCACCATCAAAGTTGCCGGCCTTCGGTTCTTTGCCTTTGCAAGCCGCTGCAACAAGGACCATCAGGATTATTATGCGATTCAATTTCATTTCATTTGAGCTGGGGACTGCGTCGTTAACTACTTCAAATCTCCCGCATAAAACTGAAGATGCAGCACCGCGGAAAGAACGGTCTGAGTAAACCGCCGGTTCAGGTTCTTGTCAAAACTATCCACTCGCGAGAACACAAAGCTCGACGAAAGGTTGTCTGCAACATCAGTATCAGCGCTGAAGCTGAACGCGCGACGACCGTTGTCACTCAATCTGCTCTCACGGCTCAAGGTCAGTGGATTCAACACGAAGTTGTCACCATGCGTGTCCTGGTAACTCACGCGCGTTCGCACATCGCTCTTCAACTTCCAGCTCGGCGGCACTGCCCACGGTTTCGACAGCTCGACACTGATATCGTTGTCGTGATTCTTCGAGCTCAAGCCAGGCCGAGTTTCTCGCCGCTGAGAGTACGAATATCCAAGGTTAGCCGCAAACGGACGCTGGCCGGCAAAAACTACCGACAGGCTCGCGGGATAATTGCGCACGACAGTCTCACCGCGATCAGCAGCGAAAGTCGCTTCGACTGGTCCGTCGGAGCTTTGATCCGGCGATGTGCTAACGAACAACCGGTCAGGCTGGCGCGCGTTCATCTGCCGTGTTTGAACAATCCGAGCACTGCCGCCAATACTCGATATCAGATTGCGCAACCTGTCCGGCTTCATGTTCCACCGCAGCGCAACATCTGGAAACACAACCTGCGTCCCGTCAGTTATCGCCTGCGAATCATCGAGACGGCGCGTCCAGTTGCGCGCGTTGATTATCTGGTATCTGTTCGCAATCGTCGCACCGAACGGGAGGATGATGGTGTGACTCGCGCTCAGCTGATTGATGAGACCGGCACTCGTCGCCGGCGTCTCGCCTATCTCACGGAACCTCCCCACCCCGCCGAATGCAAACTGATACGAGAGCGGCGCCGCCGACGGCGCGCGATCGAATACAGAGATGATACTTCGATTGTAGTTGACGTCGATGGGTTGAATGGCCTCGAACAACCGATGCAGCAACGTGGTGCTGTCGAGATACAGCGCCGCTGCTTTTGGAAGATCGAGAGTCACGCCGGCTGTCGTAGTCTGGGAGCTGCCAAGTCGCCGCGGCAGGCGCATCGATCCGGTCGAATCCTCGACCTTCAGGAAGCTCAGCGTATTGGGATCGCGAAGCATGTTGTACGAGCTTCCGATATCGAACCGCGGTCTGATCCATGACGACACAGCGGGAGTATATGTGAAACCCGCCTCCATGTCGCGCTCACGCTCGAGTCCAGCATCAGCTCCGAATATTCTCACGCGATCGCTTCCTGTAACAATGCCGAGCGGCGTGCCATCGCCGTAGTCACGAAGGTCGCGCACAGACTTGAAATCCAGTCTGCCAGTGAACGACTTCGTTGGCTTGAGCTGAAGCGAGGTACCATTGCGCCACGTGGATGTCTCGCCGCCGATGCGGCGCGGAATATCATCGAGCGCTTCCGCCGGCTTGAGGAATGTGAGACGATCATCGCTGCCACGGGTGAATACACTCGTGAGATGCAGCTCGGCAGGAGCCCATCGAGACAGCTCCGGCAGAATCGCGCGCGAAAGATTGTAATCGACGCCAACTGTCAGATTGCTGGCGCGACCATCTTCATATTCACTGCGCGCTGCGCCCGATGTGTAAGATCCCTCCAGCGAGAGGTTGTTGAGAATGGGCGCGAGGCGCGAATCAGTGATCGGCGTTGCGCGACTGACTGCGAAAGTCATCGACGTGGCCGAAGCTCGCGGAGTCCTGAGCCCATCGATGATGTCACCTTCGATATCACTGCGAGAAACGAACAACGGATTACTCGTCGAGCTCGCGTAGTTCAAACTCACCGGTATCGACCATCCGAACCCTCGCGGGAACAGCTTGTCGACGTGAAAAGCAGAGCTCAGGTTCACCGAGTTGTCAGTCAGAAAAGTCGGCTGCTCTGCAAGCTGCCGGAAGTTTGGATCGCGCCGTGTAACGTTCAGCCTGATATCGGCAAAATCACTCGCGAGAACCGACAGCGACACCTGCCCTGCAAATCCGGCTTCGTCGACAACACCGCCAAGGCGGATGTCATCGACCCATACTTCCATTGTATCGCCCGGCGCAACAGGACTGAGTGAGCTTCCGAGGGCAGTGCGGAGAATTCCAACTGCGAGCTCCTGAACTCCCGCAAGATTCGGCGGACTCACACCCGGATCAGCACTGTACGCGATGTAACCATCCTGGCACGCGACATATCTCGTCCCACTCGGCGGCGGCGGCGAGCGCTCGATGATCGCCGAGTCGAGACCGGT
>DASUXX010000196.1:0-2706 GCA_036377755.1 Gemmatimonadaceae bacterium | reverse complement strand
GCCCGTTACCGTCGATGAAAATTCCTTTCTTCATGTATTCGCCGACGAATTCGCCCATCGCATCCATCAGGGCCTGCGGAACTTTCTTTCCGCGGTAATCATCAGAGTGCTTGATCATCATCATGTAACGCATGTCTGGCCTCTTCTAATCCTTGAAAATTGAGTGTGGTGAATTACGCTGCGCGCAGAATCGCACGGTGCGAATCAGCTATCGGCGCAACGCGAGTGCGTGCGTATGCAATCCAGGTCGTAACGATTCCAACGACAGCCGGGAACGTGCCGGCGAAAACTCCCATTCCCGCAACCGTGACACTCACAGCGCCAATCATGATGATCGTCAATCCCGCTGCTGCGAGCGGTGTGAGCCATGTCTGAACCTTGAATAATCCGGGAAGCACCAGGCCGAGCCCGCCCAGTACCTCGGCGATACCGATGAAATACATGAAAGCGAGGGGAAGTGCGATCGGTCCCTGTGTGAGCTGCTCAGGCGGGATCATGAACTTCGTCGAGCCGGCAAACAGAAAAAGTGCGGCCGTGAGGGTCTGGGCGGTCCAGAGCAGGCGATTCGAGTTCTTGCGGGTCATGGTCGTTTCTCCAGTTGTGAGCGGTTTCACAACTACGTCGAACGGCCATGACCCAGATCGACATGGTGCTGAAATTTTTTTTCTAGGGTGCCCGCCTCGCGGCAGAAAGCGTGCGCCATCTGTTCATTAGCTCATTGTATTGAGTCCTGGCCTTTGCAACCGCTTCCCGCTGACGAGCCGTGGGAGCTACGTCGGCCTCCTGCATGGACATGGCGGCGGCGAGCAAGGCAGCCTGAACGGTCTGGAACGTCGGGGGGCCAGCGGCGGCCTGTCCGAAGCTCCTGCGCGCAGGACGTTGGGGAGATGGCGCAATCGAATCGAGTGTTGCCTTGAGTGCCGCATCGGCGGGGGTCGTCAGGGCATCGGACATCTTCCTGGCCTCGAGCCATGTCGCATGCACAGTTGTCGCTGCGTCATACATCTCACGCGATAGATCCCCGATCATCGAGATCGCTGAAGCCGGCGTCTTCACTCGCGGATCGAGCACGAGCTTGAGAGGTTGAGTAGAAGTCACTCCGTCAGCGGTAAGCCGAACCGTGTAAGCGCCCGGCGGAGCAAATGGAGCGACTGCGGCGAAGTACGTACGGTGCGGAACCGCATTCGCTTCCGACTCACTCAGTGTTCCTTCGATTGGATCGTAGCGCATGTCCCAGATGAAGCGATGCATTCCCTGCGTTGCAGTCAGCGCGATGTTCGGTGCGGCCCAGTACAAAGGGACCGAACAGTGTGGAGCGTTTGGATTACGCTGACAAACTCTATTGTATGCCTCGGGCTCGAGAGCCGGATCAGGTGCAAGCACCGGATCTGTGCTCGAATAAGTGCGAATGACTTTTCCGCGAGCGTCGAGGATCTCGATCTTCACGTTTTTCGCATTCGACGCGAGGTAGTAGTTCAGGATCGCGCCCGGCGGCGGATTTTCCCCTGCGGGAACTTCAGGCGGCCACGGCGTTGGATCGTTGTTAGCGAAGCGCATGCGAACGGCAGTCGCCGGCTTTACCAGATACGATGTCTTCGTATCGCGACGCGTTGCCATTGCGCGCAGCGGTGTGACATCGTCGAGTATCCAGAATCCGCGACCATGCGTGCCTGCGACGAGATCGGAGCACATGCAGATCGAGTCGTCCTTGAGCTGAAGGTCGCGTACTGAGATCGCCGGCATGTTGATGCGCAGCGACTGCCAGTGATCCCCGTCGTCATACGACACCCACACCTGTGTGTCGGTGCTGGCATATAGTAGTCCCTTCACGCGCGGATCTTCGCGAATCGAATTCGCCACGGCGCCCGGGGCAATTCCATTGTTGATCTCAGTCCATGTCTTTCCGCCGTCATGCGTGCGCCAGAAATGCGGGTTCATGTCGTGCACGCGCAGCGTATTCGCGGCGGCGTAAGCAGTGCCGTTATCGAAGTGGCCTGCTTCGATGTTGAAGATTCGCGTCCACGGCTTGATCGCTGGTGGGGTGACATTCGTCCACGTAGTGCCGCCGTTCATCGTGACCTGAATGTTGCCGTCATCGGTGCCCGCCCAGATGATCCCTGCATTCCGCGGTGATGGAGACAACGCGGTAATTGCGCCGAGTGGGCCGGGTTTCACGCCGGCTGCGTACTTGCCTGTATTGGCGGGCACTTCCCACGTTTGACGCGCGAGATCAGGACTGATCCGCTTCCAGGTGCGGCCGCCATCCGTGGTTTTCCAGACGGCGTTGGAAGCGTAATACATCGCCTTTGCACCAATGGGTGACCACACGACTGGCATCGTGCGCACGTTTCTATTGTAGCTCTCGCCGTGCGGACCTTTCTCGGTCATATCCGGACCGACGAACGCCGTTTGCGATGTTTCGCGGTCGTACAACGACACATTGGTGCGGGCGCTCGCGTAAACCTTGTCTGGATCGTCAGGATCGGATGCAGCAACGCCGTACTCCTGGATGTTAACGGGATGCCAGTCGTGGAATGTGATCATTCCATCCGGCGACCAGTTATCTACGCATGCAGATCCTGAATCCTGCTGCCCGCTGCAAACACGATAGGGAAATGCATTGTCGACGGAGACGTGATACATCGCCGCAGTCGGCTGAGTGTACCAGCTGCTCCATGAGAGTCCACGATTGGATGAGACCGTGCC
>DASUXX010000195.1:0-3515 GCA_036377755.1 Gemmatimonadaceae bacterium | reverse complement strand
TTGCAGCAGGAGTGTGGCTCGTCCTGATGACTGGTGCGGTGTGGGTTGGCTACACACTCGCCGAGGGCGCTTTGGGCATACTCGGAATGCTTGCCACGGCAATAGCATACGCGGTTCCGGCGGTGATCATTGCCTATGGATACCAGAAACGGCCGCTGTACCGCCTGATACCTGGCAGGCGTTCGTACGAAAGCGAGTAACTATTTCTTCTTCTTGGGAACGAACGGCTTGGTCCATATCAGTATCGCCCCGCAATCGAAATTGAAATTGCCTGAGCCAAGATATTTCTGCGGGACCTGAGTAGCCCTGGGATAAACCTCCATTGCAAGCAGATCATCCCGGTTTATAGCATCGTCAACTCCCATATCTCCCGCCGCCCGGAAATAGATACCATCGATGTAGATGGACATCAGGCACAACCTGTTGCCATTGCGTCCGAGAGCGAGCTCGGCACCACGTCTGGTGCGGGTCATTTGTATCGACGGCGTCATCCGCAGCAGGGAGGCGATACCGGTCCTGTGCTGCGACAGATATTCGGGATTCATGAAAGATCCCATTCCCAGCTTCTCGCGTTGATAGAACCCGTTGTCAACGAGCGTACGATTCAATCGCTTGCCTTCGACCACCACGGTTTCGAGCTCGTTTGCCGCAGGGACGAGCTTGATTGCAAGCTGAACAATGAGACCAGCATCCGCTTGGACCTGAGTGGAGATCGGAGTGTAGCCCACGCGCCTTGCGGTGAGCTCTACTATTCCCGGGCGCACTCCGGCGATTGTGAATTCACCAGCCGTATTGGTGACGTCACTCCAAGTCGAATCGACGGTGACTTCAACTCCACTGAGGGCTTCGCCATCGGGATTTCGAACAATTCCCTTGAGCGTGACCGTAGCCGCAGCGTCTGTTGTTGTGACGCTATCGCGACCCTGCGCAGACGCAGCGGGAGCCGTGACAAGGGCAATCGCGATCATGAAGTAGAACGGCGCTATTCGCGGCGCGTAACTCACACAGTCCCCGGGTTGATTGCGCCTCTACCATACAATCGGGATAGAGGCAACGAAACGTTTTTCTCAGGCGATTGGGGTTTGTGAGGGAGCGGACGCCCGCCTCACCGCAGCGGCTCCCGGGCTTACGAATTCTGTGGCCGGCCGCATTTCTCGCCCTTTCGATCCTCGGGGCCTTGCTGCTCGATGGCGGGTACGTGCATTACGAGGGACAATTCTTTCTCGTGAGCTACCTCGATACGCGATCGTTTGCCGAGAAGCTGTTCAGCGCACACTTCAACGAGTGGGATTGTTATCAGGGCCGGGAGCTGAGCTTTCTCTTCGGCTGGCTCGATGCCGAATTCATTCGCTATGCGGCGCGCGCTGGGTGGGTTCATCTGTACTCGATAACGCATTTTGCTGGATTATTCGCGCTCGCGATGATTCTGTGGCGTGCGCTGCCGCGGATGTTCGATGGGCTCGCGGCAAATGATTCGGGTCTTATAGTCGCGTTGCTGCTGACGACGCCCACTGCGCTTTTTTCCGGTTATTACTACCGGCCCGCAAAGATTCTCGCTGCGGTGTTTTTCGCGGTCGTGCTTGCATGTATCGGAAGAATTCGAGAGCGCGAGTGGAGGGTAACACCACCGTTGGCTGTCGCGATGGGAATTGCAGCGACCTGGATGGGAATGAGCGACCGGCTGGGGATATACATGCTCATTCTCATTGTGATGACTCTCGCTGTGTCGCGCCCGTTCGACAGATCTACCCGATTGATTGCGGCTGTTTTGATACTGGCGATTGTGTTGAACGTTGTGTGGAGCACTGCGATCGGTCCGCACCTCAGCGCAGGCGTTGACGGATACACGCCTGATACCATCGATCAAGTCGTGCATCTCCGCTTTACCTACCTGAGAAGTGAACACTACGCACCCGCCCTGTCACTGCTCGCGGATCACCTCAAGTATTTCTTCGGCAATTTCGGATTGCTCTCGGTAATTGGTCCGCTTGGCCTCGCCGCGATTATCACATGGCGAGTGCGCAGCAGGCGGATGGCGATCGCGGCCGCTGTCGTGATTGCCGCAAGCGCAGCGGTGTATGTCGCGATGTATGCGCGCCTCGCATCCTTACCGTGGCCTGCGAGCAGGCGCGTCTACTATTGGCTGCCTCAGCTCGTGGTTCTCGCTGCCGGTGCCGCTTTATTCACCTCACGCTCGAGAGCGGTGCTCAGAAATGGCAAGCGTGCGGTGACGCCGTTACTCGGAGTGATGGTCGCGGGGAATCTTTTTTCCATTCCATCGCACCGCGAAGCGATCCGGTCGCAGGAGCACCGGCCGTGGATCGTGCAATCACCTGCATTGCGTTCGTGCATCGAAGACACGACGCGCGATGTGAGTTACTACAGGCTCGATTCTGCCTACGCGCAGGTATGCGGTGCGTTGCGCGCGGCAGCTCGCGGAGCTGAATGGGATGGAACGCCGTCAGCAACACCCAATCCCCGACTCTATTGTCGATTCAGCGGAAAAAGCCAGCGAAAATAGAAGTCTTCAGCCTTTCAACCACACATAGATAGCTGCAGAATGTCGCGCGACACGTGACAGCGCAAATGGTTCGTCAGTCCGGTGATTTACGGCACATGAGTGTGGTCCGAACAGCCGGCTCAAGCATCGCCACGACAGGGGTTCCTTGCAGCGGTCGCGAGCATCAAGAACGGACGAAGTTGACGAAACACCATGTGCAGATGCGCGCGGCGGGGCTCGAACCCACGACCTTCGGCTCCGGAGGCCGACGCTCTATCCAACTGAGCTACGCGCGCTTTGAGAATCGGATACTAACCTCACGGACAGGCGCCCGGAAGCACAACGGGGTTCAGTGGTCCGCATGGTGCGTTTAACTTGCCCGTATGCTATTCGACAAAAGAAAGATCACCGTCATCCCCGGCGACGGAATCGGGCCCGAAGTGGTCTCCGCTGCCCTCAAAGTCATAGAAGCAACCGGCGTCAAAATCGAGCCGCAAATTCATCTCGCTGGCGCCGAGGCGTTCAAGAAAGACATCGAGTCGGGTGTGCCTGACGAGACGATCAAGTCAATCGAAGAGACGAAAGTCGTCCTCAAAGGACCACTCGAAACACCGATCGGCTATGGCAACAAGTCGGCGAACGTCACGCTGCGCACGCTGTTCGAGACATTCGGAAACCTGCGACCAGTTCGCGAGCTGCCGGGAGTTCGCACACCGTTTACCGGACGCAAGCTCGACATCGTCATCGTCCGTGAAAACGTCGAGGACCTCTACACCGGCATCGAGTACATGCAGACGCCGGGTGTTGCACAGGCTCTCAAGATCATCTCGCGCACGGGCTGCGAAAAAATCGTTCGCCTCGCGTTTGAATTCGCTGTAGCTGCCGGGCGCAAGCGCGTTCACTGCGCGACGAAAGCGAACATCATGAAGCTCACTGAAGGAATGCTTCAACACACTTTCGAGGAAATTGCAAAGCAGTATCCCGAGATCGAGTCGAAGCACATCCTCATCGACAA
>DASUXX010000194.1:0-6606 GCA_036377755.1 Gemmatimonadaceae bacterium | reverse complement strand
GGGAATTCCTGCGCCGCCGCGCACTCCTGCATAAATCGCCTGCGCTCGAAGCTGCGGGGTGAGTACTGCAATAGTGACAAGCGCGATTGCGATTTTTTTCATTTGCTCCACCTAGTGTGTTGCGCTCACTCCTGCGTCACTGACGCGCTTAAGAGTGAACCCGGCGATGTCGAGTGCAGTTGGTACGCCATCGCCGATTGTGAATGTCATGAAATCAGTTCCCTGCCATCGATCATCCCACTTTGCGCGGAACCGATCATACTGCCAGTGCTCGACGCTCCCCTTGAGGTACGGGCCCGCGTCGACTCTCAACTTCCCGCCGGATTCCGTCAGCGTCACGCGTCCGATCAGAGGATCTTCGTACACGCCTGCATACTTCGACAGCGCGAGTGATGGCTTTGTTCCCTTTATCCGGCGTGCGTCACGTTCGCGTCGCGCGTTTTCTCCTGCCGCTTGACGCGCGTTATATAGTGCGAGCAGCTCCCTGCTCCAGTCGCGCTGCGGATTGCCGAGATACAGATCGATCGCCTTGTACATGAGGGCGTGCCGCACTTCTACGTGATCGCGATTGGCAAGCACGTACACACCGAATCGTGAATCAGGAACGAGCCCGATTATCGAGACCATCCCATTGAGACTTCCCGTGTGAAAGTCGAGCATGCGCCCCTGATAGTCATGCTGGAACCAGCCAAGTCCGTACGTCGTCCAATGCGGACGCGTGAGCTGCATGGTCGGATAAAACTCGTCAGGCGGCACCATGACCTGCGGATTGAACAACTCGGCGTATGTTGCCGGCTTGAGCAGCCGCTTTCCATTCACGATGCCACTGTCGAGCAGAAAGATCATCCACTTCGACATGTCGGCGACGGAAGACCACACGTCACCTGCGGGCCCGATCGCCTTCGATTCATCGGGCCGGATTGCAACGATCGTATCCGCGCCGAACCTGAAATGTGGAACTGCGACATTTCCATTCGCAGTCGCGAGCGAGTGCAGCGGATACGTGTTCCGCATTCCAAGCGGATCGAAAATTCGCGTCTGCACGAACTTCGACCATGGCATTCCGCTCGCTGCTTCAACAACCTGGCCCGCCATGATGTACATGACATTCTGATAGACGAAGCTCGAGCGCAATGAATAGCCGGGCTTGATGAGAGGCAGACGTCTCATCATCTCCTTTGCATCGAGATCGGAGAGCGCCCACAGATAATCCGCGTTAGGCAGGCCGGCGCGATGAGTGAGCAGATCGCGCACGGTGATCTCGCGCGTTACGTAAGGATCATAGAGCTGAAATGACGGCAGATATTTCGTGACAGGGTCGTCCCACTTCACCTTCCCTTCATCGACGAGCATTCCAACCGCCGCGGCCGTCATAGCTTTTGTCGTCGATGCGATTGCCGAGATCGTTGCGGTATCGAAAGGCGCCGTCTTGCCGATTTCGCGAACGCCATAACCTTTCGCGAAGACGATTTTGCCGTCTTTTACCACAGCGATGGCCAATCCCGGTGCCTGCCAGTCGCGCACCGCCTGCGCAACATACGCATCCATCTCCTGCGCCTTGCTGTCGAGTGACTGCGCCTGCAGTGCAACTGGCGCGAGCAGTACCAGTGACAGCGTGATTCTATTTGCTGAAATCATCGGATCTGTGTGAGAGTTCGCTATTGCTTTGGCTTGTAACCCGGACCGCGAACAACCTGGCCAGGTTTTGCCCCAGTGTGCTCGCCGTTGCTCAGCACCTGAGCACCATTCACAAAGACGTGCACCATTCCGGTCGAGTATTGATGCGGTGACTCGAACGTCGCCTTGTCTGCAACAGTCTTCGGATCGAAGATCGCGATGTCTGCGAAGTAACCCGGCTTGAGCTCGCCGCGATCCTTGATCTTGAGATTGTGTGCAGGCAACGATGTGAGCCGGCGCACTGCTTCCTCGAGTGGAATGAGCTTCTCATCGCGAACGTATCTGCCAAGGAGTCGCGCGACGTTTCCGTATGCGCGCGGATGCGTGCTCGACTTCATGAAGACTCCTTCCGGAGCTGGCGCTTCTGCATCTGAGCCAAAGCTCACCCACGGAATCTGTATCTCGCGACGAACATTATCCTCTGACATCAGGAAATAGATCGTTCCGACCCGGCTTCCGTCTTCGATGACGAGATCCATCGCAGTCTCTTCAGGTGACTTGCCGCGAATGCGTGCAACTTCGGCGAGCGATTTTCCCGTCAACGGCTTGAGCGAATCAGCCTTGAATCCTGCGAGAATGATCTTGTCTGGACCTTCGACTGCCGCAAAGAAATTTTCCCACTTGTCGGTTGGAGAGCGCATCTCCTGCGCAACGCGAGCGCGGATCGCGGGATCCTTCAGCCGCTTTGCCCACTCGTTGTAGCCGCCTTCCTGCACCCACGGCGGCATCGACGCATCGAGTCCGGTTGCTCCTGCAGTATATGTGTACATGTTCGCGCGGATATCGAGACCGGCTGCGCGTGCGGAATCTACTTTTGCGATCACCTGCGGAAGCTTGTTCCAGTTCGGCTTGCCGGCTGCCTTCAGGTGATAGATCTCTGCCGGTGCACCGGATTCACGCGCGATGCGAATCAGCTCGTCTACCGACTCGAGAAGACGCGCGCCTTCGCTTCTCATATGAGATATGTACGAGCCACCATACGGTGCGGCCGCTTTCATCAGAGCGATGAGCTCATCAGTCTTTGCGTAGAACGCAGGCGCGTAGATCAGTGATGATCCGACACCGAGCGCACCTTCCTCCATCGCCGTGCGAACGAGTCCCTGCATTCGCTCGAGCTCGGCAGGTGTCGGCGGACGATCTGCATAACCGACTTCATGCACACGAACAGTCGTCGCTCCAATAAATGATGCGACGTTCGGTGAAATTCCTTTCGACACGAGATAGTCGAGATATTCACCGAGCGTTGTCCATTTGATCTCGTATTTGATGTCGCCCATCTGCTCGATGGTTTCTTTCTTCATTGCGTTGTTGAGCGGACCCATGGATCCGCCTTCGCCGAAAACCTCGAGCGTCACGCCCTGCTTGATGTCGCTCATAGCGCGCCCGTCTTCGATGAGCGACTCTGTCGCCCAGCTCAGCATGTTGATGAAGCCCGGTGCCACTGCGAGTCCGCGCGCATCGATTTCCTTGCGCGCGCGCTGGCCGGAGAGATTGCCGACGCCTGTTACGCGCTGCCCATCGATCGCGATGTCGGTCACCCGGCCTGGTGATCCAGTCCCATCGTAGACAGTTCCGCCGCGGATGATGACATCGTGAAGAGAACCCATTTCAGTTGCGGATCGCTGGGGAGCGCACGCGGCGAGGATCGCAATGAGTGCGAGAGAGGTTTTCATGGCCGCAGAAGATAGCGTTCAACTGCCCACGCCGTGTAAACGGGCGTTCATACCTCTCTTCCCACATTAGATGGCGCACCCGTTGACTTTTCGGCCGATGTGCTGAATAATCAGCACGGTTGATTTTTCAGCACACCCGCTCGCGAGTCTCATATGCTCTGTCCCATTGCTGCCATAACCGTTGCGACTCTGCTCGCTACGTCGCCCGCACAACACCGGGCCGGGGTTAATGCCCCTATGGGTGCCGGAAGGTGGAATCTCACGATCGATCCGCCCGATCAGGGCGAGCCGGTCGTCCACCTCATGCTCCTGAGTCCCGGTCTCAACACGATCACGATACCAGCAGGAGCGCTGCGCGGACTTCCGTTCGTCGATGCACGGTCGACCGCATCAAGCGTGAGCTTCCGCCTCGAGGAAGATGCCGGAACGCTTTATTTCGACGGACAGATCGACGGCAAAGTCGGACGCGGTACGTTCACTTTCTCGCCAAACGCCAGGTTTGCCGCTGAGCTCGTGCGGCGCGGGATGCAGAAACCCGGCGCATCGGAGTTGTTCAACCTCGCGCGCCACCAGGTGGGCCTCAGCGTACTCGACGAGCTCGAAGCGAACGGATACGAAACGCCGAGCACAGTCTCATTCGTAAACTCGGGATTTCATTCCATCGACACCAAATACATCCGGCAGATGGCCGAGCTGGGCTATCGGCTCGGCACGCTCGACTCTCTGATCATGCTGCGATCACGCGGCGTTACACCCAAATACATTCGCGCGCTCGCGCGGCTCGGGTACACCGACCTTTCAACGAACAAGCTCATGGCGATGGCATCGCAGGGTGTCGATGAGCGTTTCATCAAGTCGATGAATCTGCGAACTGCTCGAAGACTCTCTCCTGCGGAGCTGGTGCTCATTCGTATCAGAGGCTCACGAACATGAAAGCTCTTATTGTTGCAGGCGCACTCGCGATTACATCGGCCAGCGCGGACGCACAGTTCGATCACGGTCGCTGGATGATCGATCAGCGCACTGGATCCTCGCTCTACATCGAGCTTCGCTGGCCTGACAACTCCGACTGGCATCACGTGATCGATGTTACGGAGCTCAGCGGTATAACGATAAAGGATGTTGAGTCAGACTCGAAGAAAGTGACGTTCTTCATCGATGAAGATGCGGGACGTATCGAGTTCGAGGGAACGGTAGGCAACGGGGATGGTCGGGGAGAATTTCATTTTACTCCAAATCGCGCATTTGAATCGAAGCTTCGCGCTGTGGGCATAGTAGGTCTTCGCGAAATCAGTGACTGGGACCTGATGAACCTCGCGTGGGGCCGCTTCTCCGAGAAATCTGCGCGACGCTTCATCGCACTCGGTCTGGGGCCTCTCGATCGTGACGCAATGATGGATCTCGCAGTGCAGCACGTCACTCCCGATTTCGTGCGTGACCTGCAGGTGCTCGGAGTGAAAGGTCTCGACAACGTTCACATTGTTGTCGAAGCGCGAATGTTCGGAGTGACGCCGACTCTCGTGCGGGCATTGAATCATGCGGGATTCCGCGGTCTTACGGTGAGCGAGATTCTCGACTTGAGAATGAAGGGAGTTGCGCGCCCTATGGCATGACGGCTGCAACTCCTTCTCGTGATTTCATCCGTGGAGGAGACAATGGCACCAACAGGACGCGATAGAAATCCCGGTAACGATCCGAACGTTCCGTCGGAAGACAAAGGCCGCGAAGCGCAGGATCGATCTCAATCATCGCGCGGTTCCGGCCCGCGCAGTCCCGTTGATTCAATGCACGTCGATGCGCCAAAGCATCGCGACAACGAATCAGGTCATCGCGAAGAAGGAGATCGCAGATAAAACCATGCAGCACCGCGCTACTCAACGAAAACAAAAGCCCCACTCAAATTTGAGTGGGGCTCTCTGTTGCTCTGTTCTCTCTGGCTTTTCCCTCTGTGCCCTCTAATGTACTACCAGCGATAGTGCGCGAAGGCCTTGTTCGCTTCGGCCATGCGATGCGTGTCTTCCTTCTTCTTGATCGCATTGCCTTCGCCCTTCGATGCTGAAATCACTTCAGCAGCGAGCTTTTCTGCCATCGACTTCTCGCCGCGGGTGCGTGAGAAGGTGATGAGCCAGCGCATTGCGAGCGCGGTGCGGCGATCGGGGCGAACTTCAACCGGAACCTGATACGTAGCACCACCAACCCGGCGCGACTTCACTTCGACGGCGGGCTTGAGGTTGGTGAGGGCCTGCTTGAAAACGGTCACGCCGCTCTGCGAGGTGCGGGACTCCACGAGATCCATCGCATCGTAGAAGATGCGCTCGGCCGTGGACTTCTTGCCCTCGTACATGATGGCGTTGATGAACTTCGAGACGGTCTGGCTGTCGTAGCGTGCGTCAGGAAGAATTGGACGCTTTACTGACTTTTTTCGGCGGCTCATTTACTTCTTTCCTCCGGCGGCAGCGCCACCCTTCGGCTTCTTGGTTCCGTACTTTGAGCGGCTCTTGTTGCGCCCATTGACGCCGGATGCGTCGAGCGAGCCACGAACAATATGGTAGCGGACGCCGGGGAGGTCTTTCACACGGCCACCGCGAATCAGCACGATCGAGTGCTCCTGCAGGTTGTGTCCTTCGCCCGGGATGTAGGCTGTGACTTCGAAGCCATTTGTCAGGCGAACGCGCGCCACCTTACGAAGTGCCGAGTTCGGCTTTTTCGGGGTGGTGGTGTAGACGCGGGTGCAGACTCCGCGCTTCTGCGGGTTGGACTTGAGGGCAGGTGCTTTTTCTTTCTTCTGGACGTCGCGGCGGCTCTGCCGGACGAGCTGATTGATTGTCGGCATTCAGGCTACTGAGGTTCTCAATTAAAAGGCCCTTACCGTTACATAAAAGAGTGGCGGCAGGGTAGCCTGTAAGATTAACTGAAATAAGGGGGTTGAGTCAACTCCGGACGACCCCTGTTAAGCCAGTCGCCAGTAGCCAGCCGCCAGCAGCCGTCGTTCAGCCAGAGTCCAGCGACCAGCAGCCAGATGCACGGCGAAAATCTTGGCTAAATGAATGGACCTGACGTTTTTACTTCGGATCTGCCGGATTTAAGCGGATCTGGCGGATCGGGTCCTCGATTTTCGCCAGATGCTCTAGGTCGGAACTGTTTTTTTGGCTAAAACCAAAAACCAGAACTGCGGGAGAGCCAAAACAAAAAATCATTCTTCCCAGCTATGGCGTCTGTCTATCTACGAAGATCAATCCGCTGGATCCGGCCAGAT
>DASUXX010000193.1:0-26461 GCA_036377755.1 Gemmatimonadaceae bacterium | reverse complement strand
CCTCTTTCAAAAGAGAGAAGCTGAAGCTTATGCCAGTTTTGCCAAGAGGAACTTCAGAATCACTCCATCACACTCGCGCTCGCCGCTATTGAGTCAACAGTCCGAGCTTCAGCGCGAATGCGACGTAATCGGAACGGTGAGCAAGACCGAGCTTCTCGTTGATCCGCTGCTTGTACGTATCGACAGTCTTCGGACTTATGAAAAGCTTCTCGCCGATCTCGGGAGCTGAATAGCCACCGGCTACGTAGCGGAGAACATCACGCTCACGCTCCGTGAGCTTCTCATACTTCTCACGCTCATCAGCGTGCTCGGATTTTCTCTTGATTCCCTGAGCAAGCGCGCGTGCTGCTGTCGGCTGCATGTACATGTCACCATGTGCAAGCGCGCGCACCGCATCCACGAGCTCGCGGTCGGCGGCGCTCTTCACGAGATATCCACTCGCGCCCGCCTCGAGGACTTTCACGAGATACGCATCCTCAGCATGCATCGTGAGAATGAGAATTTTTCCGCGAATCCCCTTCTCCACCATCTGCTGCGTTGCCGTGATTCCGTCCATCTCGCCCATCGACAGATCCATCACGATCACATCAGGATTGACGCGCTCGGAAAGTGCGACAGCCTCGCGCCCATTCGACGCCTCGCCGATTACCTGGATGTCCTTCGCAGCACTGAGCACAGCCTTCACGCCTGCACGTACGACTGCGTGATCATCGGCAAGGATCACCCTGATAACATCGGTACTCACGATGCCGCCCTCATCGTTTCAAGCTCGGCAGTCACGCGTGTTCCTCCATTCTGGTTTTCGATCTTCATCGCTCCACCGGCGAGCAGAACCCTGTCCTTGATCAATGCGAGGCCAGGCCTGCAGCAACCCGACAGAATATTGCCACTGTAACTCACCTGAAGCCGGATATTCCCGCTGTGGGTATCCACCTTTACGGTAGCAGATTTTGCGTCGCTGTGCATCTCCATTTCGCGAAGAGCCTCCTCAGCCACCTTGAATAGTGTAGCCGAGTCTGCGGGCGAAATGGTTCCGGCGCGTGGAACGACCGTAACCTCGATTACGGCTCCTGATGCCGTCTCGACGCGGCGCGCGAGCATGTTGAGCGCAGCGTCGAGCCCGAGCTCTTCAGCAACACGCGAATGAAGCGAGTATGAGACGTTCATGATTTCCTCCATCGCGGCGGAAATCATCCCGTTTGCAACGGCCATGCGGCTCTTGATCTCATCCGGCTCATCTTCACGTGACGCAGCAGCAAGCTGGAATCGCACTGCTGCAAGGGTCTGCGCGATTGAATCGTGAAGCTCGCGCGAAAAGCTTGCCCGCTCTGCATCCTGCGCCCGAACGACTTCCATGCCCAGCCGCTGGATTCGTTTACGCTCGAGCGCGAGAGAATCCAGGAGCTCGTTGATCGTCACTCTAAGCCGCGCGAGTTTCTGGTCGGCAAACAATGACGGCTCTCCGCGAGCGTCGAATTCACCTTGTGACACGCGATGCGCGAGCTCCTCGAGCTGCTCTACGGGTCGCAGCGCGAGGCTTACGAGAATGAGATTCACGATCAGGGCAGCAGTCAATGCGACGATGACTGTGATGATCTCAGCGCGACGCCCGGTGAATGCAATCGCGTGCACGAGCAAAGCCGACGCAACGATGAGAACATTTGCGCCGATCAGTTTTGCAATGAGCGGAACGCCGAGGATACGCCGGAGAATCCGGCGCATCGATCCCGTGTCGGCTACACTCACAGGGAGGATTGCACTAACAGCCATCGGTACCTCGTTACGCCTCGACGATCAGCGCGGTGACCATTCCAAACATTCCATGATCCGACTCGGCATGCGGGAGAATGTGGCAGTGAAACGCCCAGACTCCCGGATTGTTGCAGTTCACGATCACGTCCCACCGTTCGCCTGGCGCGATGTTGAGTGTGTCGCACTTCCAGGGCGCGGGCTGCTCCCAGCCATCCTTAGCGATCACGGTCATGTGCATGCCGTGAAGGTGCATCGGGTGGATCATCATTCCTTCGTTCATGAAACGAATACGGAGCTTCTGTCCCTTCTTTACCTTCACAGGCTCAGTGGCGGGGAATCCCTTGCCGTTGAGTGTGTAGCCGTGCATGCCATCGTTGAGGATCATCACGTAATCGACATCGACTTTCTCGATTGGCTTTGGATTCCGCGGCTCGACGATGAAGGCGCCAAGAAGTCCAAGTCCAACCTGCTTTGCTGAATTGTGGTGCGAGTGATACATGTGCGAGCCGAAGTTGCCCTCGGGGACTGTGAACTCGTAAGTGAATGACTCGCCGGGCTTGATGGGCGGCTGCGTGATGAACGGAACGCCGTCCATGTTGTTCGGCAGCTCGAGTCCGTGAAAGTGAACCGCAGTCGATTCGGGAAGATTGTTCTTCACGATCATCTTCACACGGTCGCCTTCTTTCACCCTGATCTGCGGGCCGGGAACCTGGCCGTTGTAGGTCCACGCCTCGACCTTGGTGCCGGGTGCGGTTTCCCATTGCGTGACCGAGGCCGTCATTTCGAAAACCTTCACGCCCTTCTCGACGCGGGTCGGAGCCATGAGAACGTTACCCTTCCCCGCAGTCTTTGCAGGGAATGCCTTGATGCCGGCCTCATGCATCGCATCCATCGCTGCTGCCGCTGCGGCTGGTGAGGGCGGAGTCGGATTGGGCGCGTTGGTTCCGCCGCTCATGTCGTGAGCGCTGAGCTTTGACTTCTGAGCCTGAGAGTCACTGCATGCCGCAAGCGCACCGCCCGCTATCGCAGTAGCGGCGGCGGTCTTCAGGAATGAGCGACGTGAAGCAATACTATGAAGAAACTCCGCCGTGCCGGCGGGGATCGACTTGTCGGACACTTTTGCTCCGGTTTCTGGAGGTTCGATTGGGATGAACTCAAGGTACCGGACCGGGGTTTTCAGCTCTGTCAGGAGGAGGTGGGAATTCCTGTGGGGGATTCCCTGACGACTCTTCTGCGCCCAGATTCGACCGAACAAGCGATAAATTTGCGATCACACACTATGCCCTCGACCGAACAGATCAGGGAGTCCATTACCGACGCCGTACTCGCGGGGATCGTGACGATCTCGGCGGATGCAGTCATCTGCGTCGATGAAGCTCAAAAGATCATCTTCTTCAACGAGGGCGCCGAATCGATTTTTGGTTACCAGGCGGAGGAGATCCTCGGGCAGCAGCTCGAAACACTGATCCCTGAGCGTTATCGCCCCAGTCACGCATCGCATGTCCGCCGATTTGGTAATTCGGAGACCCACGCACGACGGATGGGCGAGCGCGGACAGATCGTTGGCTTGCGGAAGAACAATCAGGAATTCCCCGCTGAAGCTGCTATCTCGCACCTCGGCGCGCCGGGTAACCGTGTCTACTCAGTCGTGCTCCGGGATGTTACAGATCGCCGCCGCGCGCACGAGACTCAGAGCTTTCTCGCTGAAGCTGGTGAAACACTCGCATCCTCACTCGGCTACGAACAGACATTGCGAAATGTCGCGCGGCTCGCTGTGCCGCGAATCGGTGATGCATGCGCGGTCCACGCTTTCTTCAACGGCCAGTTTCTTGGAATTGCCGTAGAGCACGTCGATCCGGAAAGGGGTCGCGAGATCGAGCGACGTCGCAACGAACACCCTATCGATGTCGCAAGCTTTCATCCGGTCGCGAATGCGATTAGAAATCAGCGCGCTGTTATCTGGTCTGATTCGAAGACGACTGATCCCGCATTGCAGGATTCACTGAAAGAGCTCGGCGACATTTTTACGGAGCCGCCACCTGCAGGAATGGTTATTCCGCTAATCGCTCGAGGTCAGCTTCTCGGAGTGCTCGCGCTATATCGGGAAAGGAGATCATACGACGATGATGATCTCTTCCTCGCCGAGGAGCTCGCTCGCCGTGCAGCGCTCGCTATCGACAACGCGCGCCTGCACGATCTCGTTCACACCGGGATTCGTGCACGCGACGACATGATTGGAATCGTATCGCACGATTTGCGCAATCCTGTGAACGCAGTGAAGATGCTTACAGGTGTGATGCTGGATCGTCCGAATGGGGAACCGCTTTCGCCTGAAGTTGCCAATTACGCATCGGTGATCCGGCAGGCTGCGGAGCAGATGGATGAGCTCATTCAGGATCTGCTCGATGTGACACGCGTCGAGGCCGGACGGCTCGCTGTATCAGCGAAGCGCGAGAATACTGAGGAGCTGCTCAGCGATACGCTTCGCATGCTCGCGCCGGTAGCGAGCGAGAAAGGAATATCGCTGAAGCTGAATGCACCGGACGACCTCCCCGATGTGATGGCAGATCGCGAGCGCTTCCGTCAGGCAATTTCGAATCTCGTAGGTAACGCTGTGAAATTCTCTCCGTCAGGAACGGATATTCTAGTCCGTGTTGCAGTGCTGGATGGTGAGATGGTTTTCTCGGTCGGTGACAGAGGAATGGGAATGACTGCGGAACAGCTTGCACACGCATTCGATCGTTTCTGGCAGTCGAGCAGAACTGATCGCCAGGGTGCAGGTCTTGGTCTCGCGATAACAAAGGGAATCGTGGAAGCCCATGGCGGCAGGATCTGGGCGGAATCGTCACCCGGAAAAGGGTCGACGTTCTACTTTACGCTGCCGGTCGCCAACTGAGTTGTGGGTTTTGGGTTCTTATGGTCTTGTGTCCTTGGTCATGATGTCGCGGGTCGCGTGTAACCCCGGACCCATGACCTCATGACCAAGGACACAAGACCATAAAGAATTCAAAACCCACAACAAATGAAAGAGCCGGCCCTTTCGGACCGGCTCTCTCACTACAGGGATCTGGTTAGAAGGAGACTGCACCCTCGAACATGAACCCTTTGAACTTTCCACCGCTGCGGATGTCGGTAACCGGGAAGTCGTTGTACTTCTGGTTCACCCACTCGGCCTTCGCCATCACGTTCGGGGTGATGAACCAGCCACCACCGAAGTTATAGCGATCGACACTGACCTTGTTGGTGATTCCAGTGAGCTCGCCCTTCGCCGTGTTGTATCGGGCTGCGCCGAAGAACCTGTCGTCTGCGCCGAACCGATAGGTCAGCTCGCCTGCATACTGGTTCCATGTACGATCCTTCTCTTCAGCCGCTGCCTTGCCCTTGGCCTGCTCGATGATTCCGAAGAACTCGGCGCCACCGACTTTCACGAACGGGTTGAGCTGCAGCGCTGTGACCTTGCTTGCGAAGCCAGGACGAACGTTGCCCGACCATGCGTTGTCCTTCTCGGTCGACGTGGTGTTCTCCAGAACGTCGAAGTATCTCGATCCTGCGCGGTCACCGCTGTAAAGCGTGTTGCTCTGCGACTTCTTCGTCGTGTAGAGCGAGCCCATCAGTCTGGTGCGAACGAGCGGGGTGACCTGCTTGTCGAAGCCAAGCTTTGCGAGGTACGTCGGTGCGCGGTTCTGCGGGCTGCGGAGCGTTCCGCGAACTTCACCAGCAGTCATGCCGCCCATTGCCAGGAAGCCCTTGGCGCGGAGGTACGCTTCTGCGCCGATCTCAGTCGTGAAGGCGTCCATCAGGTAATTGCCGATGAGCGGGTTGTACATCGAGTTGCCTGCGTCAGAGCGACGGAAGTGCGCGTCACCATAGTTGATCTCGAAGTGACCGATACGGAGCGTCACGTACTTCATGATGTTCTCGAGAGTCTCGTTCGAAATCGGAGAATCGTCGATCAGGAAGTAGCCGTCCTTCACCCACGTTTCATTGTGGTGACGGGTGGAGAGATACTGCGTGAGCGAGACGCGGATACCCTTTGCGAGCTGCGCATTCAGGTACAGGTTGGCCATTGCGTTGTTGAAGCCATGTCCAATGCGAACGAGCTGGTTCTGGTTCACATTATTCACCATCTTCGCCTGCGCGGTGTTGCTGTGATCGAGTCCCTGGAACTGCTGCGTAAAGCCACCGCCCCAGCTGACTTTGAATCCGGTGTACGGCGTTTCATCCTTCGGCGCTTCGTACACGTTGATTCCGCGCATGTCTGCCGGACGGAAGTTCTGAATCTCGATCTTCGGCGCCATTGCCATGAACTTGCTGGTCGCCTTCTTCTCCACTGTCACTTTCGCGGTATCGACGGTGACTTCAGGAGCCGGCTTGGTGACGGGATCGGTGTTGTTGGCAACCTGAGTTTCCTGTGCAATCAGGACTGCCGGGAACGCTGTGAGGACTGCGACAGCGATGAGTTTGTTGATACGAGCGGATTTCATTGTATTTCTCCCTGAGTTAACTGCGGTTAGCCATCTTGATGGAGCGGATTTGCCGCAGCATCACTCGCTGAGTGCCAGGTCGAACGAGACCGTTACGGCATCGCCAACCTTCATGGTGCCGAGCATGAGCGTCGGCGGTTTGACACCGTATTCCGTCATCTTGAACTGCTTGCTGCCCTTGAAGCGGATCACGCCATTCTCGGCGGTGCCCGTCCCTTTGAGCTGAATCGCGTTCTGCTTGCCTGCGATCGTGAGCTTGCCATTGACTGTGACGGCCGTTCCCTGAACCTCGTACGAATCCATGGTCCAGTTGATCTGCTGGAACTGCTCGGCCTTGAGCGCCTTTCTCATGTGCTCATTCATCGTCTTGTTGCCGCAGTCGATCTGCGCAACCGGGACGGTGAGGGAAGCACTCTTGACGATCTCGGCGGGAGCTGCAGTCGGCTCTCCGAAAACGGAGGTCTCCAGCTTTACTGCATTGCACTTGTACGAGCGAACCGTCGAGGTTCCATCGAACCACATCCGGCTCTCCTTTCCAAGTGACAGGTTTCGCGGGGCGGTGGTGAATGCGCTGATCGCGAACATTCCGGCGATTGCGCCGGTAGTCATGATTGCCTTGACGATTGCTTTCATTGTCTGCTCACTGGTTATCGGTACGCACTCAGGATACGAGTGGCAGGCGCATGGGAATGTCGGGGGCGGCCCGAATTTTTCAGGAAGTACCATGGCGGCGCCGTGGTGGATTCCCCTACAGGTTAGTTTTCTCTTTTCCCCCCTAAAGCCGAGCTAAACCAGCAGTATGTCGAAGCAGTCCCTTATCGTTCTGAGCCTCGTCGGCCAGGCGCTGCTCGTCGCATGCGCGATGAACGACGCCCAATCGGTTCCATCACTCGAAGCTGCACCGGCGATGGATCCTGTCACTGTGATCGCAGTCGATTCAGCGACTCTCGCAGCGCGCGCAAAGGCGGATAGCGCCAAGCCGCCGCGCATCGAGGTGCCGTCTGTGCCGGGGCGCAACAAGCGCGACAGCCTTGCGCTGGTTTCAGCAATCAGGGCGGGAATGAATGACACGCGCTGGCCGGTTAAGGGGCCGGACCCACTGCCGGGGTCGATTCTCCCTTCGAAGCGCATAGTCGCCTATTACGGCAATCCGCTATCTAAGAAGATGGGAATCCTTGGCGAGCTTCCGCCTAACGAAATGCTCGCGCGCCTCGATAAGGAAGTTGCAGCGTGGAACAAGGCCGATCCGTCAACTCCGGTTCAGCCTGCGCTCCATCTTATAGTAGTGGTGGCTCAGGGTGCGCCCGGCCGCGATGGCATGTACCGCCTGCGAATGGCCGACAGTCTCGTCGAGCGGGTTTATTCGTGGGCGCAAAGCCGCAACGCAATTCTCTTTCTCGATGTCCAGGTCGGAAAGAGCAACGTGATGACAGAAGTCCCGCGCCTGGAGCAGTTCCTCAAGCGGCCGAATGTTCATCTTGGACTCGACCCTGAATTCTCGATGAAGTCAGGTGATCCGCCGGGGCGAAAGATCGGTACGATGAGCTCCACCGACGTTAACTGGGCTGTGAATTATCTCTCGAATCTGGTCAAGGCGAATAATCTCCCGCCGAAGGTTCTGGTGGTGCACCGCTTCACGCGAAAGATGCTGACCGACTCGAAGGGAATCCGCCTCGATCCCCGAGTTCAGGTCGTGATCAACATGGATGGCTGGGGCGGGCCGTGGCTCAAGTTCGATTCGTATCGCGCTTACGTTCAGGCTGAGCCGGTTCAGTTCACCGGGTTCAAGCTGTTCTATCACAACGATACAAAAAAGGGTGAGCCGCTTCTTACGCCTGACGAGCTTCTGCGAATCACGCCGAAGCCCGTATATATCCAATATCAGTAGCCGGAGGCACGGAGGGCACGGAGAACAGATCAACACGGAGCCGCGGGGATCACGAAGGTTCACGGAGTTTTTTTGTTTTGGTCATTCGCTCCGACCTATGTCGTACCGGTTGAATAACAAAAGAATTGTTTTTCTCCGTGAACCTTCGTGCTCCCCGTGGCTCCGTGTTGATCTGTTCTCCGTGCTCTCGAGAAAAATCGAATGGCGATCGCGACAACAAACCCCGCTACGGGCGAAACGCTCAAGACTTACGAAGCCCACACCAAAAACGAAGTCGACAGCATGCTCAACAAAGCTGTCGAAGCGTTTAGAGCCCATCGGCTGACATCATTCGCCGAGCGAGCCGGGATGATGCGTAATGCCGGCAACATTCTCCTCGAGCGAAAGAACGAAATCGGCAAGCTGATGACGCTCGAGATGGGCAAGCCAATCAAGGCTGCAAACTCGGAAGCAGAGAAGTGCGCGACGGCCTGCTTCTACTATGCTGACAACGCGGAACAGATTCTCGCTCCGCGTGAAGTCGCAACGAGTGGCGGTGAAGGCCGGATCTATTTCCAGCCAATCGGCCCCGTGCTCGCAATCATGCCGTGGAATTTTCCGTTCTGGCAGGTGTTCCGCTTTGTCGCTCCATCATTGATGGCAGGCAATGTCGGACTCCTAAAGCATTCATCGAACGTCCCTCAGTGCGCACTCGAGATCGAGCGCGTTCTTCACGATGCAGGATTCTCCGAAGGTGTTTTTCAAACTCTCCTGATCGGATCAGGTGAAGTGGCATCGGTCATCGCCGACAGTCGCATCGCAGCTGTGACACTCACGGGCAGCGAAGGCGCAGGACGATCAGTCGGTGAAGCGGCCGGCAAAGCCCTCAAGAAATCCGTTCTCGAGCTCGGCGGCAGTGATCCGTTCATCGTGATGCCAAGCGCTGACATCGAGAGCGCAGCGAAAACTGCAGTGACAGCGCGCATGATCAACAACGGTCAGTCATGCATCGCAGCGAAGAGATTCATCGTTCACGCTGACGTGTACGATGATTTCATCTCGCGCTTTGCAGATCGCGTAAAAGCCGTGAAAGTTGGAGATCCACTCGATCCCGCGACCGAGCTCGGCCCTCTGGCAACCGAAGCAATCAGGGATGAGCTCGCTTTGCAAGTCGAGAAAACGCTCACTGCTGGCGCGAAGGCGCTCGTGGGTGGAAAGAAGATCGACCGGACAGGTTACTACTACGAGCCGACGGTTCTCACCGATATTCCGGATGGATCCCCTGCGGATGACGAAGAGCTTTTCGGTCCAGTTGCGAGTGTGTGGAAAGCAAACGACATCGACCACGCCTTGGACATCGCGAACTCAACGCGATTCGGGCTCGGCGCAAGTGCATGGACAAAAAACCCGGCTGAACGTGAGCGATTCATTCGCGACATTCAGTCGGGTCTCGTATTCATCAACGGCATGGTCGCCTCGGAGGCTGGTCTCCCCTTCGGCGGTGTGAAAGACTCAGGCTATGGTCGCGAGCTCAGCGATTTTGGAATCATGGAGTTCGTGAACATCAAATCGGTGAAGGTTGCCGAAGCAGTCAGGAGCGACACAAGAGCTGAGTGAGGCGGTGCCGATCAGCCACCGCCAGATGGGCCACCAGGTGTCGATTTTTTCACCGTGAAGCTGACGTTGTGCGTCTGCCCGAGGACAACCTGGACGTTCTGCTCGATTTGCTGACCATCCGCGAGCTGGTAGCCGGGTGTCGTTTCGTCGAAGCGGACGCGATAGAGCTGAGGAAGAATCCCGCCATCCGATTCGCGGAACTCCGCCGTTCCGCTGGACCCGGTAACTACTGCAGCCCACGGAGTGTTGTCCGCAGCTTTAATCGCCGTGAACTTGATTCCCGGTACTGCTGCGCCGCTCTCATCCTTCGCACTGACAATCAGGTGTCCCAGCGACTCCGGCGTGTGAGAAAAGTCAGTGCATCCCGCACCGAACGTCACTGCGGCAGCAGCAAGCACCGCAGACCGGACAAATAACCGACGATTAACAGCCATACATAATCCTCGCTTCGGGATTTCTAAAGTATACCTCACCAGCCGTTGATACGGTCCCACTGTGCGATGACCTCAGTGCTGCCATCCACGACATAATATCGGTCGTGCGCTGCTGCCGTTATGCATGCATGGTTTGGACCGATTCTGACCTTTGTTCCAACGGTTAACTCGCCGAAATCGAGATCAGCATCCGAAATAGCAACACCGTGCTCCTGATATACCCTCTCGATAATGCAGTTGCCGAATGTCGGTATGTTTTCGGTATCCCGGACAGAACCATATCCAGAATCTCGCGGCGCCGAAGCAGTGCTCCTGTCCTTCGACAGAGCGAGCGCGCCCGCATCGACGAGAAACCGGTTTTCACTTTCGTTCCTCCCGATCACCGACGCAAGCACAGTCACTGCAATATCGTCGAGCGAGCACGACCCAATCTCGGCCTGGTAGAGATCCTGAAACATGTACACACCAGGCCGCGCCTCGGTTACACCTTCGAGATCGTCGACGTGAGTCATCGTCGGAGTTGATCCAACCGAAACAACACGGCATTCGATTCCATTCTCACGCAGCCTCGTCGCCGCGCTCACAACGGTGCTCCGCTCGTGCTCAGCGATTTGTTTGACGCATGCAATATCGCGGCATCCATATGAATGCCCCGCGTGCGTCATGACACCGGCGAACTTCACACCGAGTACGCGTGCAATCTCGAGAAGCTTATCGCTGTCGGCACTGATGCCTGCACGCTGGTCGCCAGAATCGAGCTCGATCAGAACGTTGAAATGCGCGCGATGAGTTGCGATCGCTCGTGCGCCATCGAGATCATCTGTTATGAGTGATATATCGATCGCGCGATCCACAAGCGCTGCAGCGCGATCGAGCTTCTGAGGAGCCTGCGCTGCAGCGACGAGTATGTCTCGAAAACCGTGTCGAGCGAAATATTCCGCTTCAGCGAGCGTCGACACTGTAATGCCGCCCGCTTCACCGCTCGTAGCCATACGCGCCACCTGAGCCGACTTCGCAGTTTTTAGATGCGGACGCAGATGCACACCAAGCGAGCGCATGCGCGCGCTCATGCGCGCAAGGTTGCGCTCGAGGATCTTCTTATCGAGTACTAAACACGGTGTCGGAAGATCCTCGATGCGCATGATTCTCTACTTGATCGGCCGTCCTGCAGTCCACGGAACTCCGGCCGCATCCAGAGCACGGTTCAGCGCTGGAACTCGCGTCGACAGGAGCGCATTGAGCCTCGCCGCCTCGCGCTCGAGATCCTTCATCGCCGAATCGAGAGTCTCTCGCTGAATCTGCGTTGGCGGTGATGTCACATCACCGATCTCGTTTGCAACCTGATTCACGCGCTGCTGAATCGATGGACGGAAGCGGTTCTTGTCATCCGCATCGTTCTCCTGCGCGCCGCCCTGCCGCCCACGCACTTTCGCAAGAATGTCGTCGAGCTCACGATCGATCGCGTTCGCCTGTCGCGACAGGCTGTCGGAGCCGGTGAGATTCTTGAGTGCGTTCTTCACCTCCGTCATCTGCTCCTTCAGCTGCTCGGCAGTGCGTACCACACCCTGTACACGCGCTTGCTCAGCTGCAGCTCTCAATCTCATCTCGTGCAATGCGCGGTAGTCTGCCGCGCTGACCTGAACGAGAGGATCAGGATTCACTACCACCGGCGTTTCGACAGACGTCGCCATCACGCTGTCTCCGCGGCCACTCAACATCAGGCGCGCGGTGTAGCGCCCCGGGAGCACGAATGCGCCTTGCGGCTGACGATTGTTCTGCGCTCGCGGGTTGAAATACGGCGCGGCAAGTCGCAGGTCCCACGTCGCGCGATGCAGCCCGCGCTTTGTGTTCACAGTGAGATCCCGAATCCGCTTGTTGGTCGAATCGAAGATTGCGAGTGTAAGAGTCCGGCCGCGCGGCAGCGAATCCTTGATGAAGTAGGTGAGGGTTGCGCCAAAAGGAGGATTCGGCGCACTGAACGAACGCTCGCCGAGAGAGCCAGCACCGTTCAGTCCCCCCGGAATCGAGTTGTTGTAGTTGAACAAGATTGTGGGTTTCACCGGGAAGAGATACATGGGTTGCGACGAGCTCTCTGCCTCAGCGAGCCGCTCGAGCGGAGTGATGTCATCGATGATGAATATTCCGCGGCCGTGACTGCCGATTACGAGATCGTTCTCTCGCGGATGAATCCTGATGTCATGCACCGGCACGGTCGGAAGATTGTACTGAAGTCTCGACCACGTGCGACCGCCATTGCCCGAGTAGTACGCGCCAATTTCGTTGCCGACGAACAATAGCTGCGGCGCGCGCGGATGCTCGCGAATCACCTGCACTGACGAAACCGGAAGATTCGACGCAATCGACGTCCACGTCTTACCGTAATCAGTGCTCTTCAGAACGTACGGCTTGAAGTCGTTGCTGCGATGTCCGTCGAATGTCGCGTAGACCGTTCCCTCATTTCGCGCGGACGCAATCACCCGGCTTACGTACGTCATGTCGGGAACGCCGGGGAACTTGTCGATCTTTGTCCATGTCGCTCCGCCGTCGCGAGTGACCTGGATCAGTCCATCATCAGTGCCGAGGTAGATGAGACCCTTTCGAAGAGGTGACTCATCGATCGTGGAGATATTTCCGAAGTCGGCGGTACCTGCGTGTCGCGCGACTGCATTGTCCGGCCACGTCTTGCCCATCAGCGGAAGCTTGTCGCGGTCGAGCGCGCGCGTCATGTCGCCGCCGAGCTGCTCCCACGAGTCTCCGCGGTTGCTGCTTCTATAGAAGTACTGAGATCCGAAATACACAGTGTTGTGATCGTGCGGCGAGATCACGATCGGCACGCTCCAGTTGTATCGAAGATTCTGCTCGCCGAACTTTGCCTGCGGTTGAATGCTTTTCTGCTCGCCTGTCCGCACATCGTACCGAATGATTCCGCCGTTCTGCGATTCGGCATAGACAGTATTTGGATCTGTGGGATCGACAGCGGAATAGAATCCATCACCGCCGACAGTCACGTACCAGTCGCTGTTCGTGATTCCCTGTCTGTTGCGAGTCTGGCTCGGCCCGGCCCAGCTGTTGTTGTCCTGAAGTCCGCCGTACACATAGTAGAACGGAAGCCGGTTATCGAGATCGATTGCGTAATACTGCGAGACGGGAAGGTTCGTCACGAAGTCCATCGTCTGACCACGATCATGCGTGATGTAAACGCCACCGTCGTTGCCGACGATGAAGTGATCCGGATCAGTTGGATCGATCCACATAGCGTGGTAGTCCACGTGCGCTGATTGCGCGATCGCGCGGTTTGTCGCTCCACCATCCTCTGATACGAATAGCGGAACGCCGAGCTCGTACAGTCGATCGGGATTCTGCGGATCAACGCGGATCTGTCCCATGTACCAGGGGAACTGGAAATACGTCCCCTTCTTCGTCCAGCTTGCACCGTAATCGTCGGAGCGATAAACCTCCGTGGTGTTCGTCTCGAGCGTTGCGTAAACAGTCCGCGGCTGGGACGGTGCGATTGCCAATCCGATGCGGCCGATGTCGCGATTAGGAAGTCCCTGCGTCACGCGCTTCCACGTGTCACCACCATCGGTCGACTTGTAAATGCCGCTCTCGGGGCCACCGCCGACAAAGCTGTATGCTTTGCGCTGTCTCTGAAATGCTGCGGCGTACATGATCGACGGATCTGCTGGATCCATCGCGACATCCGTTACACCAGTGTGCGGGCTGATTGTGAGAACAGCCTTCCACGTTTTGCCGCCATCAGTTGTCTTGTAGAGTCCGCGCTCGCCGCCGTCGGCCCATAGCGGACCCTGCGCTGCAACGAATACGATATTCGAATTGTTCGGATGAACGATGATTCGCCCGATATGCTGCGACGTTTTGAGTCCCATGTGCTCCCAGGACTTTCCACCATTCTCTGATTTGTAGACGCCGTCGCCCCACGACGAGCTGCGCTGATTGTTCGCTTCGCCTGTTCCAACCCAGATGATTTCCGGATTGTTCGGTGCGATTGCGATATCGCCAATCGACGATGTCGACTGGTTGTCAAAGATCGGCTCCCAGGTTGTGCCGGCGTTGTTGCTCCTCCACACACCACCTGATGCTGATGCCGCATACAGAATCTTTCCGAGCTGCGTTCCGATGCGCGACTCCGGTCCTTCAGCAACGGCGAGATCCACGATTCGTCCACTGGTGACAGCAGGGCCGATCGGCCGCCAGGCAAATTCCTGCAGCATGGCCGAGTCGTAGCTTGCGGCATTGAATGCAGTTTTTGGCGGCGCCTTCTCCGTTGATTTTCCGGTTCCCTGTGCGCCTGATTCAGTCGCGACTGCAAAAGCAGCCAGAGTGAGGACGAGTCTTGCTTTCAGCATGGGCTAGAGCTGGTGAGTAGAGTGGTGCACAAATGTTAACATTATGATATGGCCACTGAAGCAGCGCCGCTCAAGCTCCCGCGGTTCAGAGCCGCGGAATCTCACGACAATCGACGCCCTCCGGGATCACGTGTACGCTATCCCGGCCAGTTCATGGTCGAGCTTGCTCGCAATCCTTTAGCCATGATGATGGGGATGAAGCTTGAGCATGGCGACATCGCTCACTGGAAGATAGGCCCGCAGCCGATTTATCTCTTCAGCCATCCCGATCTCATTCGCGATGTGCTCGTCACCAATGGCCGCAACTTCCATAAGAGCCGCGGTCTCGAGCGAGCTAAACGACTGCTTGGTAATGGACTTCTCACGAGTGAAGGTGAATTTCACCTGAGACAGCGTCGCCTCGCGCAGCCGGCGTTTCATCGTCAGCGAATCGCATCGTATGCGACAACCATGAGCGATTACGCGTCCCGCACGAGCAACCGGTGGCGACACGGCGAAACTGTCGACATGCACTTCGAGATGATGCGCCTCACACTCGGCATCGTTGCCCGCACGTTGTTCGATGCGGATGTCGACGATGATGCAGCTGAGATCGGATGGGCGCTGACGACTGCGTTCGAATCGTTCAACTTCGCGATGCTGCCCTTCACCGAGTACCTCGACAGGCTGCCACTGCCGTCAGTGAGACGATTCAACGCCGCGAAGGCGACTCTCGATCGCGCGATCTACAGGATCATCGAAGATCGCAGGAGATCGGGAGAAGATCGCGGAGATCTCCTGTCGATGCTGTTGATGGCGACCGATACTGAAGGCGATGGAACAGGCATGAGTGACCTGCAGCTTCGCGATGAGGCGATGACGATCTTCCTCGCAGGTCACGAGACGACCGCGAATGCGTTGACGTGGACTTGGTACCTGCTCTCGCAGCATCCTGAAGTCGAAGCGAACGTTCACGCTGAAGTCGACGCTGTACTCGGCGGACGATCACCGACTTATGAGGACATGGCATCGCTGCCGTACACCCGGATGGTTCTCGCCGAGTCGATGCGATTGTATCCACCGGCATGGGGAATCGGCCGTCGCGCTCTTGAGCCGTTCGAAGCGCGCGGATTCACAATTCCGTCGCGCGCAGTTGTGCTGATGTGCCCATATATCGTTCATCGTGACGAGCGATTCTTTCCTGATCCGGAGCGATTCGATCCCGGGAGGTGGACGCCAGAGGCTCAGGCGGAGCGGCCGAAATTTTCCTATTTCCCGTTCGGTGGTGGAAACCGGATTTGTATCGGCGAGCAGTTCGCGTGGATGGAAGGAGTAATCCTTATTGCTGCTCTCGCCCAACGGTGGAGAATGCGACTGGATCCGTCTCAGAAGGTTGAGGTGCAGCCGCTGATTACGTTGCGGCCCCGGCATGGTATGCGAATGACCATTGAAAGGCGACGCTAGACTCGCTTTTCAATGGCCTAACCGCAGTGGCACGGGCACTGCTCAAAACCTCTTTTGGACACACCAGATCCTGGAGGCCATAAGAAATGAAAGCAAAAGACTTGATGACACCCCAACCATGCTGCTGCTCGCCGGACGACGCGATCAGCGAAGTGGCGAGCATGATGCGCGACAATGACTGCGGAAGTGTTCCTGTAGTCGAAGCAGGACGAGTCATCGGCATCGTAACCGATCGCGATCTCGCAGTGCGTGGTCTTGCACGCGGGCTCGCGGGTGATTCAAAGGTCCGCGATGTGATGACCGCATCGCCCGAGTGCTGCACCGAGGAAGATGACATTCACAGCATCGAGCGCGTAATGAGCGATCGCCAGGTCCGCCGCGTGCCGATCGTGAATGCCGATGGCGGATGCGTCGGAATTATTTCACAGGCGGATCTTGCGCGCGCGACGTCGTCATCGTCGTCGCGAACGCGCATCAGTCCCGCGGACGTCGCTGAGACGGTCGCGGAGATCTCTGCACCGAACTGAGTCATGAGGTAGCGGCAGGAAGCGAGTAGGGGTGGTTTTCAGGTTCCTGTTGGCAATACTGGCATAAGCGTCAAGCATCTAATTCGAACCAGATGCTGGCTGCTTATGCCAGTATTGCCAAGGGGAACCTGAAAACCACCCCTACTCGCTTCCTGCCGCTACCATGACTCCACTCTGCTTTGGTCTCACGCGCCCTTTCCGGCCAGCGCTTTCACCGCAAACGGCGAAGCCTCATACCACGCAAGCAAATCAGCAGGATCATCGTAAATCGCCGTCGCCCCCGATAACTCGGCAATAGTCCATCCTCCGGACAACAAAGCGACAAGCTTCACGTTAGCACCAATCGCCGCTTGAACATCGTACGGCGTGTCGCCAAGCATGATGAGATTTTCGGGCTTGATGCGGCTCTTGCGAACGGCGGCCTTCACTATGTCGGGATCAGGCTTGGAATCTTCCGCATCCGATGACGAAGTCTTCAGCTCGAACAGATCATCACAGCGTGCTGCGTGCAGAAGCTGTTCTACTTCGTTACCAGCCGCTGATGTTGCAACGATGAGCTCGAGACCATCATCCCGGATCCGCGATACGAGATCGCGCGCGCCGGGTGTAGGCTTGAGCCGCGGCAGATAATCGCGCTGGAAAATTTCCCACCGTCTTTCTGAGAGCTGCTCGCCAAGCTCGCTGTCGATGTCGATTCCGGTTGCCGATGGGAGAAGCTTGTCGCCTCCCATTCCGATCATCGGCCATATGACATCGAACGGCACCTCGTAGCCAATTTCGTGAAGCGTATCCACCCATGACCGGGCGTGCGCCTCGTTGCTGTCTACGAGCGTGCCGTCGACGTCGAAGATTACACCTCGAAGCACTCAGCTATTTGAGCTTACCCTGAATGGACTGAGCCATGTCGAGGTGAGCCTGAATTGCAGGAGCTGCCTTCTGAATCAGGTTCTTGAGCTCGGCATTCTGCGCAGCGGCCATCGCTGCGGTCGCTACTTCGAGAACTGTCTTATGATAGGAGACTTCATTGTCGATATAAGCCTTGTCGAAGTCTCTGCCTTTCGCAGCACCATTCAGCATCGACATTGTCTTGTCGAACTGTGCCTGTGCCGAGTCGTTCGCGGGTGGAGTCGGCGTAACGCCAAGCTTCTTCGCGAGATCCTGGCCCTGCTGTCTGAGAGAATGATGATCACGCATCATCCGCGTGCCGAAATCACGAACTTCCGAGTTCGTGCCTTTCGTCGCCGCTATCGATCCTCCTGCACTGTCGAGCTTGTTCGCATTGTCGAGGATGTACACAATATTCGCATCGCTCAACCCTGCGGCAGGAGTGTTTGTCATTCCAGTATCTGCCATCGCCGAAACAGCACCCGTGTCAGTATTAGTCGCGAGACCGGTGTCAGCCGTCCCTGCGTCCTTTTTTGAGCACCCAGCGAACACTGCCGCCAGGCCGAGTATTGCACCTGCACGCCTAATCATTGTTACCTCCAGGGCGCCCAGCCCTTCCGTTTTGTTTTCCGCCCCCGAAGCGGCAATTGTCAGGCCGTATCGCGCAGAATCACCTTTTGTCTTAACGTAAATGCCTGGCCGTCGTCCAACGCGGAAACGACGCCAGACACTGGAGGATCGATGCGCAGGTTTTCACTGGTCGCTGCTGCTGCCATTTCACTCGCTGCCTGCTCGAGCGACTCGACTATGCCCTTGCCGGTCGACGTTGCACTCAATGACGCCGGAGCATTCGGTACTGCCCTTACGACAGTCGGCGGTTACGACGCTGACACTTATCAGGACCGTCTCATCAATGCGCTGCCGGATGAGATCAAGCTCACCGCCGACCAGCAGGCGCGCATTCGCGAATTGATAGAGGCGTTCCGCGAGTCAACCCGCGCCGACCGCGAAGCGCTCACCGCAATTCTGAAAGAAGCACGCGCAGCTGCTGAAGCACAGAAGACACGCGCCGAAGTCGAGTCGATCCTCAGGAAAGGCGCAGACATACGCCAGCGTCTCGCCGCAGCGGAAGCAAAGCTGAAAGCCGATATCGACGGCGTTCTCACCGCTCAACAGAAAGCATGGATTGCGGGACACATGCCGCGTGCATGCCACCCCGATTATTTCGCGCCACTGACCGACGCACAGAAAGCGCAGATACACGCTCTCGAAGTTGCGTTCCGGGATAACAACAGGGCTGATCTCGATCTCGTGAAGTCGACGTTTGAAGAGGCACAGGCCGCCTTCAAAGCCGGAAAGACACAGGACGAGATTGCATCGATTCTCGCGAAAGCCGCACCTGCGATCTTGCGCCTGGAGTCTGCGCGGCGCACTCTCCGCGAGCAGATTCTCGCAGTCCTTACACCGGAACAGAAAGCATCAGGTTGCTTACCGCTCGGATGATACAACCGATACGAATTATTCTAGGCGCCGCCGCTCTCACGGCGGCGCTTGGCTGTTCACGCGCGACTGTCGCAAGCGGCCAGACGCCGCCAAAGCTCACACCGGTTAAAGCCGATACCGCGGCTCTCAGACATAAGCTCGACTCGATTGCTGATACGCACCATGGAGTAGTCGGCTACAGCGTGATCGACATCGACAACAACGTCCGCATGTCACGCCGGGGTGACGAAAAATTTTCGACGGCAAGTCTCATCAAGGTTGCCATTCTCGTCACAGTCTATGATCTGGTCGAAAAGGGACAGCTCTCCCTCGACGATCCGATCACTGTTCTCAAAATCGACCAGGTCCCGGGATCGGGGATCATTCAGTACCTGCACAACGGAACGATCCTCACCGTTCGTGATGCCGCCTGGCTGATGATCACCATCAGCGACAACACCGCGACGAATCTTCTTCTCGATCGCATCATCATTCGACGCGTCTGGAACAAAATGGATTCGCTCGGACTTCATGACACACGCGTGCATTCCAAGTCGTTTCTCAGAGTCTCGAGCATCGCTATGGACAGCTCGGTCAAATACGGACTCGGCGTAACTACACCGAACGAAATGGCGCGGCTGTTCGAATTGCTTGCGAAGGGAAAAGCTGTCTCTCCAAAAGCAGATTCCGAGATGCTCGACATATTGGAGCACAACGAGAACGACCAGAAGCTGCTGCGTTATGTGTACGGCGTTCGCGCTGCGCACAAAAGCGGCGAGACAGATCAGGTGCGCACCGATTGCGCGCTATACTACCTTCGCAATCGCATCGTTGCCTGTGTGCTGACGAAGGAAAATGTCGACAAGAGATACAATCCTGACGCCGAAGCGCATCTCATAATTGGCAGGATGGGAGAAGCGATAGTGAATGCCTGGGGAGGCATTCCGCCTTCGAGCTGACCAGTGGGTAGAGATGATGTAGCTGTCGCGTTCGGCGTAGGCCGTTGTCCGTGCGCCGTTCGCCGTTTACGGACCACGGCAGACGGATGACGGCGAACGCCAAACGCGCTAGCTACTCCCTCTCTACATAGCGAAGCCAGTCTCTCACTGTCTTCACATACGCTTCGGGTTGATCCTGCATACTGAGGTGCGCCGCGTTTGCGATCACCTCCATGTCGGAACCAGGAGTTAAGTCTCGATACTTTCGAACTCGCGCCGGCACAACCTCGTCGTATTGCCCCACGATGTATAGAACAGGCGAGCGGATATCCCTGAGCGACGCCGTCGCATCGTACGATTTGAGAGTTCCGTTGATCGTAAACTCGCTCGGCCCCTGCATGTACACATAGGGCCCCGGATTCAGTGATGACAGCGTGCTGTCGATATCTGCCGACCATGGAAGCTGGCGCGCCAGATACTCATGATAGAAGGTCATCATCGCCGACTGATACGCGGGTGAATCAGTCTTCCCACTCTCCTCGGCGACACTGATGGTTTTCTGAATAGAATCGGGCAGCTTTTTCAGAAGTCCTGCGACATCCTCCATGTAGCCCGCCATGTCGAGCACAGGACTCGAGAAGATCGCGCTCCTTACTCCCCTCGGATTTTTGTCGAGATAGTTGGCGAGGATCATCGTCCCGAATGAATGACCGAGTATGTGGACGCGCTCGAGGCCTAGTGCTTTTCGAACGGAATCGACTTCCTCAACGAACCGATCGACTCGCCACAATGTCGTGTCATTCGGTTTGTCGGAATGACCACCGCCGAGCTGATCGTAGAAGATGACCTTGCGATCGTCGCCGAGCGCAGCGAGTGGCTTGAGGTAGTAGCTCGATCCGCCCGGGCCGCCGTGAATGACGAGCAATGGCGTGCGATGACCTGTTCCTGTGACGTTGTACCAGACGCGTCCGCCGGGAACATTGACGTAACCGGATCCCGCGTTCAGCTCCTTCGATACATCACGCGGATTGTTATCACACGCTAACGCGACGAGTGAGAATGCTGCAGCAACGATCGCACGCATTGGAGATCCTCGTTACCTGTCGCGTAATTGTACCGGTCGTCCGGGCGATGCGTTAGCTCCTGGCCATCACTCTGACTCTTATTCCCCAATCGTCCTGCGCGATGAGATCATCACCTTCATTGGAGATTGTGTATCCCGCATTGCCGATGCTTGTAGCCGCGGCCGCAACATCTGCAGAAGCTGGAAGTACAAGCTCCCATTCGCGCAGCCGCGCATCATCGTCGGTTGCTGGCGCAGCACCCGCGGCCCATGTATTTGCTCCAACGTGATGATGGTAGCCGCCCGCTGACATGAACAAGGCGCCCGGATAATTCCACACGATCTTGTCGAGACCTAGCGCTGCATGATAGAACGCAGCAGCGCGATCGATGTCGCCGACGTAAAAGTGCACGTGACCGATGACGGTTCCCGGAGGCAACCCATCCCACTTCTTTCCGCCGGCGCTGGACACGACACTTTCGACGTCGAGCGGTTTTGTCGTCATCTCGATCTGGCCTCCGTCGATTCTCCATGTCGAGCGAGCGCGGTCAGCATACACTTCGATTCCGAGTCCATCGGGATCGGTGAGATAGACGGCTTCGCTGACGAGATGATCAGACATCCCGGCGTATGCCCCGATGTCGCTGAGGTGCGCAACGAATCTTCCGAGCGCAGGGCGATCAGGAAGCAGAACCGCAAAATGATAAAGACCAAGCAGACCGCGCCTCGGCACCGCGCGCGCGCCTGGTTTTTCATCCAGCTGCAACAGGACTCGATCTTCACCGTGTGGCCCGAGCTCCGCAGAATTACCGCTGCGTGAGATCACGCGGGCGCCAAGCACGGTTTCGTAGTAGCGAACCGATCGCTCGAGGTCCGAAACCTGGAGTCGCACCCTTCCTATGTGCGTCTCATCGGGGAGCCTGAACCCCGGCGGTGCTACTCCTGCTCGCTCCATTGAAGCCTCCACGTTGTCAGGTGCGACGGTTGGATCTGCTCGTTGCGCGGTCTATCGAAAATGCACCAGATCCCGCGATTGCTACTGCAATTGCCGCAGTCATCAGCATCAGAACGAACTCCACGCCCATCGGCAGATAGAATCCGTTTTTGGCGTGCACGAGCGCGATTGCCGTAGCCATATCGATGGCGAGAGGGATGGCGATAAATCTCGCGAAAAGACCGATCACAAGGAGAAAGCCGCCCACAAGCTCCAGTGTTGCAACCATCGGCGCAGCGACTCCGGGAAGCGGAATGCCGAGCCCGCCGAAGAACCCGGTTACACCGGGAATTCCCATCGTGAAGAACTTCTGGTAGCCGTGCGCCATGAAGACTATTCCGGCGACTATCCGCACGATTCCAAGTCCAATCTGCGCCTGCCTGTCAGTTCCAATTCTTGCTGCCATTCTCTTCCTCATTCAGTGATTTGTCTCATGATACGTGTTATAACACTTAAATTCAAGTGGGATACGTTTTGCTTGGATTAGTTGAGTGACCGATCTCCTGAGAACGACTGATCGCGGCCTCTACTGCGAAGCCGGCGATTTTTATATCGATCCGTGGATGCCCGTCGACAGGGCAGTGATTACACATGCCCACGGCGATCATGCGCGATGGGGGTCGCGAACGTACATATGCGCTTCGGAATCCGAGCGCGTTCTCAGGACCCGGATATATCAGGCAGACATCACCACTCGCAAGTGGAGCGAGACCTTCAGCATCAACGGGGTTACCCTGAGCTTCCACCCCGCCGGTCACATAATCGGATCAGCTCAGGTTCGTGTCGAGTATCGTGGAGAGATCTGGGTTGTATCAGGCGACTACAAGACTGAGCCTGACCCGACCTGCACCCCGTTCGAACCGGTCCGCTGCCACGTTTTCATAACGGAGTCCACGTTCGGGCTCCCCATTTATCGATGGACGAAGCAATCAGAAACTTTCGCTGAAATTGCCGCGTGGTGGCGAGGGAATCGCGAGGCGGGACGCGCATCGGTCGTATTCGCCTACGCGCTTGGAAAAGCGCAGCGCGTGCTCGCTGGCCTCGCAGACATTGCCGAGGGCGACTTCTACACGCACGGCGCAGTGGAGCGGCTCAATCGCGATTATCGTGACGGCGGGATCACTCTCCCGCCAACGACCTACGCGGGCTCGGTGCCGAAAGGCCACGACTGGACCGGTGCCCTGATCGTTGCTCCTCCCTCGGCAGGCGGATCAACCTGGCTTCGTCGATTCGGAGCCGCATCCACTGCATTTGTCTCAGGATGGATGAGGGTCCGCGGGGCGAGGCGCAGACGCTCGGTCGATCGTGGGTTCGTTTTGTCAGATCACGTCGACTGGCCGGCACTGATGAGCGCAATCGATGCAACAGGTGCCGAACGGGTATTAGTGACGCACGGATATCGTGACCCTGTCGTTCGAGTGTTGCGAGAACGTGGCTTCCAGGCAGACTCACTCGCATCGAGATGGGAGGGCGAAGGAGACAGTGAAGTCGATGATATCGTCGTACCCGACGACGAGGCGGCGCCGGAATGAAGCGGTTCGCAAAGCTCTTTTCCGAGATCGACTCGACTACTCGCACCAACGAGAAAGTCGATGCGATGACCCGTTACTTCATCTCAGCAGATCCAGCCGACGCGGCGTGGGCAGTCTGGTTCCTGAGTGGTGGTCGCCCCAAGCGATTGGTTCCGGTGCGGCTGCTCGCGACCTGGGCGATGGAGGACGCACGAGTCCCATCATGGCTCTTCGAGGAGTCATATCACGCGGTGGGAGACCTCGCAGAAACCATCGCACTGCTACTCCCTGACAATGAAAGCTCGGGCGAGCGCCCACTCGATCAATGGGTTCGGGAAAGTCTTCTCGCAATTGGCGGCGCGTCGGAAGAAAAGCAAAAGCAGATCGTACTCGACGCGTGGCACTCGCTCGGCGGAATTGAACGGTTCGTATGGAACAAGCTCATCACGGGCGGATTCCGTGTTGGAGTTTCGCAGTCTCTCCTGATCAGGGCGTTAGCGCGTGCGAGCGCGGTACCGGAGGGTGTGATATCGCATCGACTTGGTGGTGGATGGATCCCATCTGCTGAGGCGTATCAGAAACTCGTTGCTGAAGGAACTGAAACCCCGAGTGAGTCGACACCTTATCCGTTTTATCTCGCATATCCGCTCGAAGCTGAGCTCGAGGATCTGGGAGAGCCAGCCGAATGGCAGATCGAATGGAAATGGGATGGAATCCGTTCGCAGCTCATTCGCAGGAATGGATCGACATATATCTGGTCACGCGGTGATGAGCTGATCACGGATCGATTTCCCGAGCTTGTAGAAGCTGCTGAGTGGCTGCCGGATGGAACTGTGATCGACGGGGAGATTCTTCCCTGGCGCGACAATCATCCGCTGCCTTTCGCGCAATTGCAGAGAAGAATCGGCCGCAAGAATCTCACAGCGAAGATTCGCGCGGAGATTCCGATTTCAGTTCTCGCGTACGACCTGCTCGAGATCGAAGGCGACGATATCCGCGACAGGCCCATGTCATGGCGTCGCGCGCGCCTCGAAGAGCTCATTCGAGGAGCGAACGCAGAATCACGGATAATGCTTTCGCCAATTGTAAATGCCTCAACGTGGGAAGAGGTACGCGCTGAAAAAGACAAAGCGCGCGCGCTCGGATCCGAAGGGCTGATGCTCAAGCGGCTCGATTCGACATACGGGGTTGGCCGTCGCAAAGGCGGATGGTGGAAATGGAAGCTCGATCCCTATTCGATCGATGCGATAATGGTGTACGCGCAGCCCGGTCATGGGCGCCGCGCACTGCTGCATACTGATTACACCTTTGCTGTTCGCGATGGCGACACTCTCGTTCCATTTGCAAGAGCGTACTCCGGTCTTACGGATGCGGAGATTCGCGAGATGGATGCGTGGATACGCCGGAACACTGTCGAGAAGTTCGGACCCGTTAGATCAGTGAAGCCCGAGCAGGTGTTCGAGCTTGGCTTCGAGGGAATTCAGGCGTCGACCCGGCACAAGTCGGGAATCGCGGTTCGCTTCCCGCGAATTCTCCGGTGGCGCAAGGACAAGCCGGCGAGCGAGGCAGACACTCTCGACGCACTGCGTGCACTGCTTGCGAGCGCCGAGGGTGGCAACGGTTGAGCGAGATTGCTGCTGCTGAAGAATGGTTTCGATCGCATGGATGGAATGCGTTCGATTTTCAGCGCGAGGTGTGGCAGGCATATCTCGCAGGAGAAAGCGGACTGATTCACGCTGCAACCGGAACCGGCAAGACATTGGCAGCGTGGTGGGGTCCGCTCCTCGAATTCATTCAGGAAGCGTCGAAGCCCAAGGCTGTTCCGCTGCGAGTTCTCTGGATCACTCCACTTCGCGCGCTCGCTGCCGATACAACCGAAGCGCTGATTGCGCCTGTCAACGATCTCGATCTTCCATGGACGGTCGAGACTCGCACAGGTGATACGACAGGATCAGTGCGCGCGCGACAGAGCAGGAGATTGCCAACCGCTCTGGTAACAACCCCGGAAAGCCTGTCACTGCTGCTTTCCCGCGATAGAGCGTCCGAGCAGTTCGCTGATCTTCGCGTCGCGGTAGTCGACGAGTGGCATGAGCTCATGGGCACCAAGCGCGGCGTACAAACCCAGCTTGCACTCGCGCGGCTTCGCGGAATCTGTCCACGCCTGCGCACGTGGGGATTGTCTGCAACGATCGGTAACATCGAAGAAGCAAAGACATCGCTTCTCGGAAGACGACCGGCGCGCTCACGCATTGTGAAAGGTGTCGAGCCCAAGACCGTAGTTGTCGACTCGCTGATTCCTCCAGTGATCGAGCGCTTTCCATGGGCAGGGCATCTTGGAACGCAGATGGTGAATCAGGTTGTCGAAGCAATTGAAGAGGGCGAGACCTCGATTGTGTTCACCAACACGAGATCGCAGACGGAGATATGGTACCAGGCAATTCTCGATGTGAGGCCAGACTGGGCCGGCTCGATTGCACTTCATCATGGATCGCTGGATCGCCGGCGAAGAGAGTGGGTCGAAGAAGGCTTGCGCAATGCGACGTTGAGATGTGTAGTCGCAACATCGAGTCTCGATCTGGGCGTTGATTTCTCTCCAGTAGATCGCGTTCTGCAAATCGGGAGTCCAAAGGGAATTGCACGACTGCTTCAGCGCGCAGGAAGAAGCGGACATCGTCCCGGCGCGTTGAGCAGGGTGACCTGCGTTCCAACGCACACGCTCGAGCTGATCGAAGTTGCAGCCGCGCGTGATGGCATGGAAGCCGGTGCAATCGAATCGCGATATCCGGTTACGCGGCCACTCGATGTTCTGGCTCAGCATCTCGTCACGATCGCGGCCGGCGAAGGATTCGTTCCCTCGGAGATGCTTCATGAAATACGACAGACAGAAGCATTTGGAGACATTCCGGACGACGAATGGGAATGGACGCTCGGCTTCATCAGCAATGGCGGAGCAGCGCTCGAAGGATATCCTGAATACTCGAAGGTGATTCCCGGCGATGATGGTGTGTGGCGGGTTCAGGACCGCACGATTGCGCGGCGGCATCGCATATCGATCGGAACGATCGTAAGCGATGCGCATATCGCGGTTCAATACCTT
>DASUXX010000192.1:0-3785 GCA_036377755.1 Gemmatimonadaceae bacterium | reverse complement strand
GAAGCGGGGCTCGATGAAGGAGATGTGAAAGCCGACGCATGGTCGATATCCGCAGATGGTGCGGGGACGATCACGCTCGGCCATGTGACGATCAATCCTCCGCTGCGCGGCCTGCACAATCTTCGCAACACGATGCTCGCCATCGCTGTCGCCCGGTCGTGCGGAGTGAGTGACGAATCCGCAGGCGCGGGTATCGAAGGGATGCCGCAGCCTAAGATGCGGACAGCGTGGGAGCAGATCGGCGAGGTGACGCTGATCAATGACGCATACAATGCCAATCCCGGCTCGACTCGCGCCGCAATCGAGCTTCTCAAAAGCGTAGGGCAAGGACGTCAGCGAGTGATTGTGCTCGGCACAATGCGCGAGCTTGGCGAATCGTCAGACCGCTGTCACGATGATATAAGCCGAATCGCGCTGGAATCCGGCGCAGACATTATCGCGGGAGTCGGGGAATACGTGAGGTCATTCAATCGTATCGCGCCCGGCGACAAAAGAGTTGTGCTGACCGAGGCTGTTGCCGACCTTTGGCCGGCGCTTGCGCCCCGTGTCAGCCGAAACGCGGTTATTCTATTGAAGGCATCGCGTGGAGTTCAACTGGAGCAGCTCGTACCACAAATAACTTCCTGGGCTAATCCATAGTGCTGAACTATCTGCTTGTCCCTCTTGTAAGGGATTTCGGATTCCTTCGAATATTCAATTACATCTCGTTTCGAGCAGCGGGCGCAGCAGTGACCGCGCTGCTCGTTTCGTTCGTTGTGGGACCTGCGATCATCCGCCGGCTGCGCAGGATGCGGCTTCACCAGGTAATTCGCGAAGGAACTCCAGACAGTCACCAGGAGAAGAAGCGGACGCCCACGATGGGCGGTCTCATCATCCTCGCCGCGACGCTCATCCCAACATTTCTCTGGGCAAAGCTGAACAATCGCTACGTGCTGATTGCGATGCTCGTGATGCTGTGGATGGGGATCATCGGCTTCTTCGACGATTTCCTGAAGCTCAAGCAGCGCCAGGCAGGAAAGAAGAACACCGGCCTGATCGAGAGCTACAAGCTCATTGGACAGATCTCCATCGGCGTCGCGCTCGGCTGGTATCTGTGGCACTATCCGCTCTCGACGCTGCCCGGCGCGTCGACAACGCTTCCTTTCTATAAGTACATACTCATCGAGCCTGCATTTGCCTGGCTCTATGTGCTCTTCGTGACATTCGTTCTCACGGGAACGAGCAACGCGGTGAACATCACAGACGGGCTCGATGGTCTGGCCGCGGGGCTCACTGCAATTGCGGTACTGACACTTGCATTGTTCGCGTATGTGATCGGCCGCATCGATGCATCCGCCTACCTGCAGGTGTTTTATCTGCGCGGCGCGGGCGAGCTCACCGTATTCTGCGCGGCGATCATGGGCGCGTGTATCGGCTTTCTATGGTACAACACCCATCCTGCCCAGGTATTCATGGGCGATACTGGATCACTCGCGCTTGGCGGCGCACTCGGCGCGGTGGCGATTCTGCTCAAGTCCGAATTCGTGCTTCTTCTCGTCGGTGGTGTCTTTGTCGCCGAGATGATGTCAGTGATTCTCCAGAGATTTGTCTTCAAGATTCAGCGAAAGCGCAAAGGACTCGAGTACGCGCAGGCGCATCGAGTCTTCAGGCTCGCTCCGCTGCACCATCATTTCGAGAAGGGCGGCTGGGATGAGAGCCAGGTGGTCGTGCGCTTCTGGATCCTTGGAATCCTTTGTGCATTCGTTGCATTGAGCACACTCAAGCTGAGATGACGGACGCAGTTGAAAGAGAGGGCGAGGTTGCAATCCTCGGCCTCGGTAAAAGCGGCGCAGCGGCGGCGAAACTTCTACTCGCAGATGGCAAGCGCGTTTATGTGTCGGACGCCGGCACATCGCTCGTTGTCGAAGACATAGCCCGCCAGCTTCGCGATATAGGCGCAGCGGTGGACACAGGCGGTCACGATCTGCCAAGAATTGCGCGCGCCTCGACGGTTGTTGCGAGTCCGGGCATCGATCCCAAAGCACCGGCGCTGGCCACAGCGCGCGAATCAAATCGCAGGATCGTCAGCGAGATCGAGGTAGCCCTTCAATATCTCTCTGCTACGCGCATCATCGCTGTGACCGGCACCAACGGAAAAACCACGACGACTGCATTGATTGGCCACATACTGCGCGGTCTCGGCGAGACTGCAGTGGATGCAGGCAATATCGGCACGCCGTTGTCTGATCTCGCGCGACGAGATGCCAAGCCCGACTGGATTGCGCTCGAGATGTCGTCATTCCAATTGCACGACACCCCAAGCCTCAATCCCGTTGTCGGCGTGCTGACCAACCTCAGCCCCGATCATCTCGATCGATATCCAACCGAAGACGAGTATTACGCCGACAAGGCGCTGCTATTTCAGAACGCAAGCGTCGGGTCGCAGTGGGCTGTGAATCTCGACGACGCACGCGTGCAGCAGATGGTTGCAGCTGTAAAAGGCTCGAAGCTCAACTTCTCGCTGAAGCAGCCCGCTGACGCGTGGTATGACGAGGCATCGGCCGAGCTGCGCATCGGTGACAAAAAGCTGATGTCACGCAATGAGCTCAGTCTCCTCGGCGACCACAACGTCGCAAATGCGCTTGCAGCAGCTTTGGCCGTGACCACTGCGGACGATCGCTTTCAATCCGATGAATCGCGGCGTGCGATTGCGGATGCGCTCAGCTCATTCGAGGCGCTGCATCACAGGCTGGAGATAGTTGGCGAAGTCGGCGGAGTGCAGTGGATCAACGATTCAAAGGCAACCAACGTCAGCTCCGCGCTTGTTGCAATCGCAGGAATGCGCCGGCCGACGATCCTGCTGCTTGGTGGAAAGCACAAGGGCGAGCCATACACTCCGCTCGCCGATGCCATTCGCAGGAACGTGAAGAAAATCATTGCGTATGGCGAAGCTGGTCCTATTGTGGAGAAGGATCTCCGTGACGTCGTCCCAATCGAGCGGCTTGGCTCCGACTTCGAGGAAGTGATGCAGCGTGCGCGTGAAAGCGCGCAGCCGGGAGATGCCGTACTCATGTCGCCAGCCTGCTCGAGCTACGACATGTTCCGCAATTACGAAGAGCGCGGCGAGCGATTCCGGAAAATCGCGCTCGGAGAGTAAATGGCGACATCAGTCGCAGACGTCAGGTACAGATGGTACATGGGGCCCGAAGCGAGACTGCTGCTGCTCATCACAGCGTGTCTTCTCGCGTTCGGACTAGCGACGGTCCACAGCGCGAGCGCCATGTATGCACAGGGGCAGGGATACAGCAGCAGCTTTTTCTTCGTGCGACAGCTCGGCGGGATTGCTGTCGGCATGATTGCCCTAGCAGTGTTCGCAAAAGTCGATGCCGACATCTGGAGCCGCTACGCGTGGCCAATCATGCTTCTGGCGATTGTCCTCCTGACGATTGTAATTCTGCCATTCACTGAATCGATCGCGCCGCGCATTCACGGATCGCGCCGCTTTCTCATTGGATCATCGCTTCAGCCGTCGGAGTTCGGAAAGATCGCGGTGATCTTCTGGACATCGATGCTCGTCGTAAAAAAAGGAGAAACGCTCAGGCGACTCACAAAGGGCCTGCTGCCGTTTCTCGTTATCGTCGGGATACTCGACGTGCTCGTCGCTCTGGAGCCGGACTTGTCGGTTGCGATGATGTACACTCTGATCATGGGCATCATTCTTTTTGCCGGCGGTGTGCGCATCGGTCATTTCGTAGTTCTCGGCATCGTTGCGATACCATTGCTGTGGAACCAGGTGCAGCGGTTGA
>DASUXX010000191.1:0-9882 GCA_036377755.1 Gemmatimonadaceae bacterium | reverse complement strand
CGAAGAGATGAGGTCATTGACATTAGCCCGGAAAAGCCGCGCTATACGATCGAATATGCTCATTTAGATAGGTCCCTTATTTGACTCGAAAATACGGCAATAACAGCGGGCGTTCCAGTAAATACCGCCTCAGGAACGCCTGATCTGGTACAGCCGCTCCCTGGCAAGGCGCCGCCCTGTCGGAGTCGCCGCCAGTCCACCGCCCGCCGTCTCGCGATAGCGAACGTCCATCTCCCTGCCAATCTCGCCCATCACATCTATTACCTCATCAGCCGGAATCGCGAACTCGATCCCGGCGAGAGCCATTTCGATTCCTGCCAGTGCAATCGCGGACCCTGTCGCATTCCTGAATACGCATGGCAGCTCGACAAGTCCCCCGAGCGGATCACAGACAAGTCCCAGCATTCCCTGCATCGTCAGTGCTACTGCATGTCCTGCCTGGGATGGTGTTCCTCCCAGCATTTCCGTTGCGGCTGCGGCTGCCATCGCAGCACCTGCTCCCGTCTCTGCCTGGCATCCACCTTCTGCACCCGACAGGGACGCACGCTCCGCGATAACAGCACCGACAAGTCCTGCAGTCGCGAGAGCATCGATCACTTTCTCATCCGGAATCGACCGGGCCTTTGCAAGTCCCGTCAAAACCGCGGGGAGGGTTCCCGCACCGCCAGCTGTTGGCGCTGCGACAATGACTCCCATTGCTGCATTCACTTCCTGCACTGCGAGTGCCCGAGCGAGAATATCCCTGAACGGCGTCTCCGCGAGCGGACCCGCCGCTTCGTTGAACAATTTTGCTGCATCACCGCCGACAAGACCCGACGCGGACCTGAGATCACCTGTCGCGCCATCTCCGATTGCGCCCTTCATTACGTCGAGAGCGCGTGTCAGCGATGAACGAATCTCATCAATCGGACGACCCTGATCTTCGGCCTCGCGCTCGAGTGCAATCTGCGAGAGAGACTTGTTCTGCTCTTCAGCATCGTGAATTGCATCGGCGAGCGACTTGTACATCAGGCCGCTCCAACCTTGTCGAGCCGGCGAGCCCAGCGCACCCAGTCGAGCGCCCTGATCTCGTCGCGCACACCCTCCCCCGGCGACTCATCGCACTCTATCACCATGAACGCATCTCCTCCCTTTTGTTTTCTCGTGAGGCGAAGCGTTGCGATGTTGATGTCGTGGTCAGCGAGTATCCGGGTAATGCGTGCGATGGAGCCCTTCCTGTCTTCAGCTACGAGCACAATGGTGTGGAAGTTTCCAGTCACCTCTACCGGGTATCCATCTATCTCCGTCACTACGACGCGCCCTGCGCCAAGCGATGAGCCCATCATCGTCGCCTTGATGTCACCCTGCTCGAGAGTCATGCGGACCGTGTTGGGATGCGCGTTATCGGAGAGCGTCGTCTTCTCGAACCGATAGTCGAGACCCTCCTGTTCGGCGATCTGCAAGGCGGTGCGGATGCGATCATCGTCGGGCCTGAACCCGAGCAGTCCTGCGACGAGAGCCTTGTCTGTTCCATGACCTTCGCCGGTGCGGGCGAACGAGCCATGAAGCTCCATCAGCGCGCGCTGCGGGGTGCCACTCACGAGACCCCGCCCGAGCAGCCCGAGCCGGCACGCTCCCGCCGTGTGGCTGGAGGATGGGCCCACCATGACCGGGCCGATAATGTCCAGAAGTGACACCATACTATAGTAGTTACCCCGAAACGGTTAACCTGCCTTCCTCTTCCGGCCAGTTCCAACCAGCGGCTTCAGGAACTGACCGGTATGCGACGCCGGCACGCGGGCCACATCCTCAGGGGTTCCGCTCGCAACAATCTGACCGCCCCTCAAGCCGCCGTCAGGACCAAGATCGATGATCCAATCCGCAGTCTTGATCACGTCGAGATTGTGCTCGATCACAAGAACAGTATTACCGCGATCGACGAGACGGTGCAGAACATCGAGCAGCAACCTCACGTCCTCAAAATGCAGGCCCGTAGTTGGCTCGTCGAGGATGTAGAACGTACGTCCGGTATCACGCTTTGACAGCTCAGTCGCAAGCTTCACGCGCTGCGCTTCTCCACCAGACAGTGTCGTCGCGCTCTGTCCGAGATGGATGTAGCCGAGGCCGACATCATTGAGGGTGTGAAGCTTCTGATAGATGCGCGGCTGATTCTCGAAGAAGGCGAGCGCATCCTCCACAGTGAGATCGAGCACATCAGCGATCGACAATCCGCGGAAGCGCACCTCGAGTGTCTCACGATTGTATCGTTTGCCTTTGCACACATCGCATGGCACGTACACGTCGGGAAGAAAATGCATCTCGATCTTTACGAGTCCATCGCCTTCGCATGCCTCGCACCGACCACCTTTCACATTGAACGAAAATCTTCCCGGTCCATAGCCGCGAATCTTCGCCTCAGGCATCTCGGCGAACAGCTCACGGATTGGCGTGAAGAGGCCCGTATAGGTCGCAGGATTCGATCGCGGTGTTCTGCCAATTGGACTCTGATCGATGTCGATGACCTTATCGATGTGCTCGAATCCCGTTATGCGATCGTGCGCTCCAGGCACAACCCGCGCGCGGTAGAAATGCCGCGCGAGTGAATTGTGGAGGATGTCTTCGATCAGTGTCGACGTGCCCGATCCTGAAACACCGGTAACGGCAACGAACAATCCGAGAGGAATTTCTACATCGACATTGCGCAGGTTGTGCTCGCGCGCTCCCTCGATGCGGACAACGCGCGATGGATCCATCGGGCGTCTTTCACGCGGGACAGAAATCGCAACTTCGCCACGGAGATATTTACCGGTGATCGATGTCGGGTGCTGCGTAACTTCGTCTACGGATCCTTCGGCTATGACGATGCCGCCATGCTTCCCTGCACCAGGGCCCAGATCGATGAGATGATCCGCTTCGCGCATCGTTTCCTCGTCATGCTCGACGACGATGACAGTGTTGCCGAGGTCTCTAAGCTGGCGAAGGGTGGAGAGAAGGCGTGCATTGTCGCGCTGATGCAGACCGATCGATGGCTCGTCAAGAATGTATAGAACTCCAACGAGACGGGATCCGATCTGCGTTGCGAGACGGATACGCTGTGCTTCACCACCGGAGAGAGATTCTGCAGATCTGCCGAGTGTCAGATAATCGAGCCCGACATCGTCGAGGAATCGCAGGCGCTCCCGAATTTCCTTGAGGATCGGACCTGCGATCTCACGGTCGAGACCGACCCCATCGCCATCTCTGACAGGCACTGATTCGAAGAACGCGAGAGCGCCCGTGATCGGGAGCTCAGTTACTTCCCCGATGTTCTTGTCAGCGATCGTGACGGCGAGCGATTCTGCTTTGAGTCTGCGGCCTTCACACGTTGTGCACGGACGAGCCTGCATGAATTCGTCGAGCTGAACACGCACGGAATCAGATTCAGTTTCGTTATAGCGCCGCTGCACGTTCGCGATGATTCCTTCCCACTTGCCCGTATTTCCAAGCAATCCGCGCTTCCCTGACGATCCGTAAAGGAGAACATCGCGCGCATGCTGCGGGAGCTGGCCCCACGGCGCGTTCAATGAAAATCCAAGCTGCTTTGCGAGACCGGGGAGAATGACCTTTCGCAGATAGCCATCGGGCTCACCCCACGGCAGGATCACGCCTTCGAGAATCGAGATGCTGGCGTCGCCAAGTATCAACTGCTCGGAGACCTCGCGGCGCACGCCAAGTCCGCCACAATCGGGGCACGCACCAAACGGTGAGTTGAACGAGAAGTGGCGCGGCTCGAGCTCAGGGAGAGAGATGCCGCACACAGGACATCCGTATTTCTCGGAGAAGAGGTGCGTGCTGTTATCGTCCTGCCGCGTTACTTCGATCAATCCCTCAGACAGCTTGAGCGCAGTCTCAACCGAATCGACGAGTCTGCCACGATCCTCTGATCGCACAACGAGTCGATCGACAACGACAGAGATGCTGTGATTGAGCTTGCGATTCAGCTTTGGCGGATTCGCAATCTCGACGAGATCTCCATCTACATACGCACGGACAAATCCCTGCTTTCGCGCAGTCTCGAACAGCTCCTTGAATTCTCCTTTTCTTCCACGGACGAGAGGAGAGAGAACTTCGATCCGGGTATTCTCAGGCCATGTGAGTATCGTCGACGCAATCTGCCCCGCACTTTGCCGCTCGACAGGCCGGCCGCAGTTCGGACAATGCGGAGTTCCTGCACGTGCGTAAAGCAGTCGCAGATAATCGTAGATCTCGGTGACCGTTCCGACGGTCGATCGAGGATTGTGCCCCGCCGTTTTCTGTTCGATGGAAATCGCGGGAGACAGGCCTTCGATCGAGTCTACATCCGGTTTTTCCATCAGGCCGAGGAACTGGCGAGCGTACGCCGAGAGTGACTCGACATAGCGGCGCTGGCCTTCGGCATAGATAGTGTCGAAAGCGAGTGACGATTTTCCTGAGCCTGATAGACCGGTAATGACGGTCAGACGGTCACGGGGGATTGTGACGTCGATGTTGCGGAGGTTGTGCTCTCGCGCTCCGCGGACTATGAGCGCTTCTTCTGCCATAGCCTTGTAACTTGGGCGCCTCTACACTCTTAAACAAGTCAGGAGACTTAGGACTTCCTGGCTTTGTCTGTGGCGCTCGGCGTTTGCTGATGGTTGTGCTTTTGGCCGGTCGTCGCTGCCTATAGAGACATAGCTGCCCACTCTCGCCGATAACCCGGCCAAAAGCACACCCACCAGCTCGCCGGACCTTTCGCAACGCCGGAGTCTTGTGTTTTGGCGCTTTCGGTCGGCCCGAGTTACAAGGCGTAGGCTCAGCCGGGTGGAAAATCAGGATCAAGGGGCGGAGGACGTTCAGTTACGTCGTTAACGCCACATCGTATTACATTCGTGACGACTTTTTGGAATGGAGCACCGAGTTGGCGCACACTGATGCGGTCATTGTCTTCACGACCATCGCGAACGAGGAGGAAGGAGTGAAGCTCGTTCGTGAGCTGCTCGACCGGCGACTCGTCGCGTGCGGAACGATACAGCCCGGATCGCGATCGATATACCGATGGGAAGGGAAAATCGCCGACGAAGTCGAAGCGGTAATCATTCTCAAGACGCGATCGGGATGCATCGAAGGTCTCAGGCGCGCATTCGCGGAGCTGCATCCGTACAAGGTGCCCGAGCTTCTCGCCATCCCCGTTACCGGCGGTCTCGAGCGCTACCTCGGCTGGATCAACAGCGAGACGAGCCTGACAATCGCGTGAGCAGAAAAACCATCGGCGCGCTCGTCATCCTGATATGGGTGGCGGGGCTTGCGTTCCTCTACAATCGCACAACTCACCAGACACTCGAGCAGCGACTCACCGACGTCGGAATGCGAGTCGCGCCCGAGACGTTCTATTACACGCTGCAGCAGGGTGGTCAGCAGGTCGGCGCGGCATCGTCAGCAATCGACACATCGAATACACGGGTCATTCTCACCGATCTCGTTCGCGGGAGATTCCCGACGGGCAAGGATACGCTGCGAGTTGAAGCGCGTTCCGAAGCGCGATTCACCCGCGGAATGCGGCTGCGTGATTTTGTCTTACGCGCGAGCGGCGACGTAATTCCGTTCCAGATTCGCGGCGTGATGCAGGAGGGCGAAGACAAGACTCTCCGCACAACTGTGGAACAGCAGGGTGAGCGATCGATAACGCAGGAAGCAATCGCAGAAGCTCCAGTGTTTCTTCCGACAATTGCGCCGCTTCCGCTGCTTCTCACCAAGGAGCCAAAGATCGGAGACAGCGTGAAGGTCGCTCTCTTTGATCCGATGTCCCGGTCACTGAAGAATGTCACGCTTCGCATCGAGGCCGATTCACTCTTTCTCATTGCGGACAGCGCGAGCTTCGACTCTACGACGAATCGCTGGGTCAAAGCGCACCAGGATTCTGTTCGCGGCTGGAGAATCACGCGCAGCGGAGCCCCGCTGACCGCGTGGGTCGATGCTGCGGGGCGACTTATCTCCGCGAGCGAGCCGGGTGGCATTTCGATGATCCGTACCGCGTTCGAGATTGCGTTCCAAAACTTTAGACGATCGGAATCACAAACGAACCGCTAGAAGTTTACCAGAGTGGCATTTCGCTCGTCCTTGTGGGACTATGATCGAGCTCAAGGCCCTTACGAAGCGGTATGGATCGTTCACCGCTGTCGATGCGATAGATCTTCAGGTTCCAAAAGGTGAGCTGTTCGGATTCCTCGGGCCGAATGGCGCAGGAAAAACCACTACTCTTCGCATGATCGCCGGTATTCTCCGGCCATCGAGTGGAACAGTGCGGATCGGTGATATCGATGTCACCGGGAATCCAATGGAAGCCAAGGCGCGCCTTGGCTACATCCCTGACCGTCCTTACATATACGAGAAGCTGACGGGCTCGGAATTCCTGCGCTTCGTCGCAGGACTCTACAGTCAGAATGGAAAAGTCATCGAGCATCGCGGGCGCGAGCTGCTGGCTTTGTTCGATCTGGAGGAGTGGCGCGACGAGCTCGTCGAGAGCTACAGCCACGGAATGAAACAGAAGCTCATCATATCGAGCGCGTTCATTCACAGGCCCGATGTGATAGTAGTCGACGAGCCGATGGTGGGACTCGATCCCAAGGCTGCACGCATCCTGAAGGATCTCTTCCGCGAATATACGCGCCGTGGTCATACGATCATGATGTCGACGCACACTCTCGAAGTTGCAGAGACGATGTGCGACCGCATTGGCATCATTCAGGGCGGAAAGATCCGCGCGCTCGGTACGATGGACGAGCTGCGCTCATCGTCAGAGTCCGGTACTGAAGGACTCGAAGACATCTTCCTGAAGCTGACGGGTGAGAACGCTGCCCGGGAGTTTGTGGAAGTACTCGATGCTTGAAACGGGAGTGCACGGAGGGCGACGTTTCGCGCTTCGCGCGAAACTCGCCGACAGAGATGGCAGAGACACAGAGCTTTCAGGATGAGTGGCCCTACTTTTATCCACCTGCTCTCGCCAAAGTGGCAGAGCATGCGCAGCCGAGCGGTAGGAAAGCAGACTGGCGCTGCGGGGCGGTTTGGCGCGCTCGCCGTAATCGGGCTGATGTTCTGGGGATTCATCTTTGCGATTCTCTATCGCCTTCTCGCGTACTTCCGCGGTATTCCTGAAATCGGACCGCTGCTCGCAGGCAAGCTGCTCGGAATGATCCTCATCGCATTCTTCGGAATGCTGCTGTTGTCGAATGTCATCAGCTCGTTATCGACGTTCTTTCTAGCGAAGGATCTCGATCTGCTGCATGCGGGGCCGGTTGACTGGCTGCGACTCTATGCTGCAAAGCTTGTCGAAACGTGCGCGCACTCGAGCTGGATGGTTGTGCTCATGGCAGTGCCGCTCTTTGCAGCGTACGGAATCGTGTATCACGGCGGGCCGATGTTCGTGTTCGTCGTCATCAGTACCTTCGTGCCGTTTCTCATCCTGCCGACAGTAATTGGATCAGCAATCACGCTGCTGCTCGTAAATATTTTCCCCGCTCGGCGCACGAAAGACATTCTCAGTGTCATTGCAGTGCTCGCTGCCGGCGGCGTCATCATGCTGTTCCGCTTGATGCGACCCGAACAGCTCGCGCGACCGGAAGGATTCAGGTCGCTCATCGAGTTCATCTCGATCCTGCGCACACCGACATCGCCCTATCTTCCCAGCGAGTGGGTGCAGACGGGAATCATGAGCTGGCTCAACCAGGAGCCTGATGCACTGCCACTTTACCTGTTGTGGTCGACTGCTGCCGCGTTTCTCGTAATCGGCGCAACAGTTCAGCGCGCGCTTTATCCGATCGGGTTCACAAAGGCGCAGGAGAGTGGCGACCGCTGGGTCAAGCAGACCCTCTTTGGCGGAATATTCGGCAAGCTCCTGAATCCGCTCGGTCTCGTGAGACGCGAGCTCGTGCTCAAGGAAGTGCGTCTCTTCTTCCGCGACACCACTCAGTGGTCTCAGCTCATCCTGCTCGGTGTTCTCGTGGTCGTTTACATAGCGAACATCAAGTTTCTTCCAATGAACGGCCAGGGAGTTTCATTCTTCGTTGCGAACCTGATTCCATTCCTGAATCTGGTGCTCGCCGGATTCGTAATCGCATCGATTGCAGCGAGATTCATCTTCCCGGGCGTGAGCCTCGAAGGCCGCACGATGTGGCTCCTGCGATCGAGCCCGTTGCGGATGCGTGACCTGCTCTGGTCCAAGTTCTGGGTTGGAACTGTGCCTCTGCTCGGCTTCGCGGTTGCGCTGGTATTCACCACGGGAATCCTCATGAAGGTGACCGATTTCATCATGGTAGTGTCCGTTCTGACTATTACGATGATGACCTTCGCAGTCGCGGGTCTCGCTGTTGGATTTGGAACTCTCTACCCGCGGTACGACACGGAAAACGCCGCGCAGATTCCAACTTCATTCGGCGGACTGCTCTTCATGATGGCGTCGATTGTAGTGATCGGATGCGTTATCACGCTCGAGGCGCGGCCAGTGTTCACATATCTCGCGTCGAAGTCATTCGGCGCTCAACGTGATCCGTACGAGATGGTGTGGGGGTTCGGGCTCGCTGCGATCGTGTGCGGAGTCGCAACGATTCTCCCGATACGCGTCGCCAGAAAGAGACTCGAAGCTCTCGAGACTTAAAGCGGACGTCCGCAGCGCGAGCAGAACTTCGCGTCGGGCTCCGGACGCGCGCCACAAACATCGCAAACGAGTCCGCCCGCAGAGCGCATCGCGTCTACCGCACGCTGCGTGTATGACGCTTTGAGCTCGGCGTAGTCGGTATCGGAGAGCTTTCCTGTCGCGCGATCGAACTCGATCTCTCTCAAAGCGTCGATAGCCTGATTCCTCGCGCCGCTCGAGCCAGTTGAAGCGAATCCATTTCCCTGCTCTGCCTGGCGGGGAGTTCCGACGAGCATGGGATAGAGAACGAAGGTCAGCGCGCCGAGTGCGAGCACCGTTCCAACGATGAGCGCTGTCAACTGTCGTCTCGCAACGCCTCGTTGAGAGCGCGCATCTCTTCATCTGTCGCATCGATCGGCCCCGCCGCCTGCGGCACTGGAGCCAACGCACCTCTCCTGCCCCAGTTGCGTATGAGCATCGCTACGATGCCACCGCCACCGATGATCGCCGCGAACGGCATGAGGTATCCAAGCCAGTTGAATCCCTGCTTGAGCGGCGCCATCAACACGCGCTCGCCATACACGGCCTGGAACGCACTCATGATCTCGGCAGCATTGTATCCGCCATTCACAAGAGACATCACGTCGCGGTGCATTGCCGGTGAAACAGCGCAGGAAAAGTCAGTCGTTCGGCAGGTGAATACATCGAGCACGCAACCGCATTGACACTTGATCCTGTGCTCGAGATCGTCACGCTGCTCGTCGGTCATCGATGCGACGGAATTCGGCTTTTCTGGAAGCCGTACCGGACGATATGCATCCTGTTCCATCGGAACGTTCGCCGCTCCAGTGGTGGTCTCCTGCATTGCGACTGCGCGGCGCGGCGCGATTGCGAGTGCGCCAGCGGCGGCAAGCGATGCAACAAACTCCCTTCTCGTTGTCATCAGACGCCGGCGAGCTCGCGCTCCAGTGCAGGAATCTCAACTGGTGGCATCGCGACTGAATAGCCGCTTTGCACTCTACGCCGTTCGGCCTGCGGCCACATGACTACCAATCCGCCAATCGCCATGAGAATTCCACCGAGCCACACCCACCGGACGAGTGGATTGAACGTCACGCGGATTTCCGCTGCCTGATTCTCATCGACACCAGCCAGAACAACGTAGACGTCCTGCCGCCACGATTCCTTGATACCGACTTCAGTTGAAGGCTCGAACGTTGGTGCGCCACGGCTATCGACGTGCTGTCGCTTTTCGGTCGTAAGAACGCCAGCACTCT
>DASUXX010000190.1:0-10115 GCA_036377755.1 Gemmatimonadaceae bacterium | reverse complement strand
GAGTCGGAGGACTCTATGAGGATTAAGGACCCGTTGACTATAAGGTCTCAGGACACTCCGCCGCACATACGAACTGCGACTAATTGAGGGACGAAGACACTCGAGGGATGAGGTACGATGACGCGTTTGCGAACCTTGTTCCTCATACCTCGAGTGCCCTCATTCCGTATTTAGTCGCAGTTCGTATGTGCGGCGGAGTGTCCTGAGGCCTTATAGTCAACGGGTCCTTAACCCTCATACGAGTCCAGCGCATCCTTTATCCTCATGAGAGTCCCAGGATCCGAAATCCTCATCATTGCGCGGCGATGGTCCCGATAAGAACTTGGTGCACACGCCAATCGTGAGGCCCCGCTTGTTCCCAGTACTTCGTACGGTTGCAATTGCGATTGCATTCTCCGCCGCGACCGCGGCCGCGCAGGACCCTGCGGCTGCGTCGCCTGATACGACTGATCCTGCGACCAGAAATGTCGTCGCGTCATACAACATCAAATCAGGGCGGCTCATGCTGGCGAGCGTTGCGAATCCTTCGCCGGTCCCGATGCCGGACGGTACGTATACCGATGGATCTGGCGCGAGCATCGTAATACTCGATGGCGCGATTACGCGGTACCAGCGCAGCTCCGGGGCGATCGTCGAGATTTCGAATATGCGGCTTACCAGACAGAAGCTGATTACGCTTACTCCATCTACGAATGCATTGATGGCAGTGAGCGATATGACCATGCCGACAGGAACGTATCGATCGCCGGATGGAAGCTGGCTCAAAGTCATCGCGGGCCGCCCTGCCGAATTCGCTATCGCGCCGCCGACTCAGCAGTAAAAAAGTCGCGCGCCCGGCGGGGGCGCGCGCATTCACCGCTCCAGAACTGTCGCTCACCGTTCAGGAGACCCGGTGCCCTGCCCTTCCGCTGCTTTGTGCAGCCGTTCTGGAGTGATTTGGGGAGAGTAACCACATCACTCAAGAGCCCAAGGGGGAGCGAATGAGAAAATTTGCAGCGCTCGCATCTATCGTCACACTCGTCGCATGCTCACCGGAGAAGAGCGTGCCGACGGAATTCGAGACAACAGTGCCGCTGTATGCAAAAGGCGGAAACGCAGCCGATATCATGGGAACGCACATGAGCGGCGACGAAGAAGTTCTAGCCTCCACTCCCAATCCGTCGGTCTCACCGGCGCAGGGCCAGGCGATCTTCCGCATCAATGGGACGATGGTCGAGTTCCGCCTGATCGCATCGAACATTCACAACGTGATCATGTCGCATATTCATTGCGACATACCCGGAGCTAACGGCCCAATCGCGCAGTGGCTGTTCCCGCAGACAACCGGAGGTCCGCAGCTTCCGAATCCGGGAATCACGGATCAGGACGGAGTTCTTGCAACTGGTACATTCAACGCAGCCGGCGTGAATTGTCCGACTGATACCGCACCCGGTGGCGCTGACAACCCGGCGAATGGCGTTCCGCTTCTCACTGCCATGCGCAACGGATGGACATACGTCAACGTTCACACGAACGACGGCGTGGCGCCGACGAATACCGGCCCGGGCGATTTTCCCGGCGGCGAGATCAGAGGTCAGCTGCACCACGGGGAAAACTAGTGCTCAGATTGAAAATCCCCGCCGAATCCTGAAAGAATCGGCGGGGATTTCTTTTTTGATGCCCGCGTGGACAACGGCACCGGGCGCTGCCAGATTCTGCACTCCTCAAAACCATAAGAGTGCTCCCATGTACGCAGTCGTGCGACACTACGAGAACGCGAAGGCATTGTCTGACGCTATGGCCGCTGCAGAGCAGGAAGTCCGGGATACGATATCAGCGATCCCCGGATTCATCAGTTATTACGTCACGCGCGATGGTGATATGATGACGAGCATCACGATATGCGAAACGAGAGAGGCCTGCGAAGAAAGCAGTCGGGCCGCAAAAGAATGGGTTCGTGAACACGTAAAGTCACCGCTATCTCCGCCTGTCGTCAGCCAGGGCGACGTATTCATCAAATTTTCGAAGTAGCTCGTCTCGCTCGAAACGGCGAAATCCGCCCGCGCGAAATGCGCAGGCGGATTTTTTCTTTCAGCTGGCCTTGTTCTTTCATGCGTGAATAGCACTCAAATCAGGTAAATGAAAAAGATCGGATTTCTGTCATTCGGGCACTGGGATGCATCGCGCCACTCTGCCGCCCGCTCGGCCCGCGACGTTCTGCAGCAGTCAATCGAGCTCGCCGTAGCTGCTGAAGAGCTCGGCGCCGACGGAGCGTATTTCCGCGTTCATCACTTTGCGCGGCAGCTTTCGTCTCCCTTCCCTCTCCTCGCGGCGGTCGGAGCGCGAACAAAGCGTATCGAGATTGGTACGGCAGTGATCGATATGCGGTACGAGAATCCATTCTACATGGCAGAGGATGCAGGCGCGGCTGACCTCATCAGCAACGGCCGATTGCAGCTCGGAATCAGCCGCGGCTCGCCGGAGCAGGTCATTCATGGCTGGCGGCATTTCGGATACGCTCCTCTCGAAGGCCAGACGGATGCCGACATGGCGCGGCACCACGCTGAAGTTTTTTATGAGCTCCTTAAAGGCGAAGGATTTGCACAGCCAAATCCGCGGCCGATGTTCCCCAATCCTCCGGGATTGCTGCGGCTCGAGCCGCACTCGGAAGGATTGCGCGATCGCATCTGGTGGGGCTCAGCTTCGAATTCCACGGCAGTCTGGGCGGCACAGCTTGGAATGAACCTGCAAAGCTCGACTCTGAAGGAAGACGAATCAGGCGAGCCGTTCCACGTTCAACAGGCGCGTCAAATCCGCACATTCCGGGAGGCGTGGGCAAAAGCCGGGCACAAGCGCGAGCCGCGAGTATCAGTTTCGCGCTCCATCTTCGCCCTGATGAACGATCGCGACCGGATGTACTTCGGCCGCGATGAAACGAGCGATCAGATTGGCTTTATCGATAACATGCGCGCGGTGTTCGGCCGATCGTATGCTGCTGAGCCCGATGTGCTGATCGAACAATTGAAGGGAGATGAGGGCATCGCCGAAGCAGACACGCTGCTGCTTACCGTGCCCAACACACTCGGCGTCGAATACAATGCGCACGTGATCGAGTCGATCCTCAAGCACGTTGCGCCTGCGCTGGGCTGGAGATGACACATGAGTCATGGAGTTTGCACCGAGTAACTTTCACAAAGTTCCGACCAGTTTCGTTATCGAGGTCCATATGACACTCCTTCGCACAATATCAATCGCCTTCACTGCTGTCGCTTTGTTCACATCACGGGGTGAGAGCCAGGCTGTCTCATGGGCGGGAGTCGATTCGATTCTTGGCCGCGCCGGAGCTGCGCAATCGAGTGGCGTTGTGCGATACGGATTTCCCCGAACCGATCTGTCCGTCACGGCAAACGGCGTAAAACTCAAACCAGGTTTTGCACTTGGCAGCTGGGTCGCCTTCAAGCGCGGCGACGGTGACGCGATGGCAATGGCAATGGGCGATCTGGTCCTCACTGAAAGCGAGGTAGGGCCAGTGATGAAAGAGCTTCAGTCGGGCGGCGTCATGCAGACTGCATTGCACAATCACGTGCTCGGTGAGTCACCACGCATCATGTACATGCACATCGAAGGTCATGGCGATGAGCGCTCGATCGCGAGCGCAATCCGTCGCGCTCTTGGCCAGACGAAAACTCCAATGAGTCCCGCGACTCAATCGCCGCCCGCGCCGATCGATCTCGATACGGCTGCGATTGCCACCGCCATGGGATACCATGGAAAGGTGAACGGCGGCGTGTTTCAGGTGAGCGTGCCGCGCGCAGACAAGATCACGGAGAATGGGATGGAAGTTCCGGCATCCATGGGACTTGCAACTGCGATCAACTTTCAGCCAACGGGCAATGGCAACGCGGCGATCACGGGCGACTTCGTGATGACCGCCGGTGAAGTGAACAAAGTGATCCGCGCTTTACAGGCCAACGGAATACAGCCGACAGCTCTTCATTCGCACATGCTCGATGAGTCGCCTCGATTGTTCTTCATGCACTTCTGGGCGAACGCGAACGCAGTAACACTTGCGAAGGGACTTCGGTCCGCACTGGCTGAAATGAACGTCACCAGATAACGAAAAAACCTGCCCGCAGACGAGCTGCGAGCAGGGAAAAAATTTCGAAAGTATGGGCCATCGAGGAGTTGAACCTCGGACCTCACGCTTATCAGGCGTGCGCTCTAACCACCTGAGCTAATGGCCCCTCCCCGCGTTTATTGCGAGTGACAGTCTCGAAAGTTATCGGGGCTAGAACAGTATTCCAAGTGTTACCGGAATCAGTTTCGCCGACTTCTTTCCCTGTACTCCCGTAGAAGTATTCGGCAGCGCCCGGTACAGGTTGACGAACTTGACCTCGATGAACGAATTCATCACCGGGAGGAAAACGCCGAGCCCGGCCTGGAGGGCGAGGTCATTCTTCGAGCGGCGGCCGGAACCCTCCGGATTGTACCAGAACCCACCGAGTCCCCCGAGCATGTAGACGTGGGTGTTGCTGCCGTAAAGGTTTACCACTCCGCTCCCGCTCAGGATGAAAACCTTCGCATCGCCCTGAGTGATCGCCGCCTGTCCGGGGACGGCATCATTGGACGATCTGCCCCCAAGCGACGAATACGTACCGTCGAAGCGAATGCCCCAGCGGGAATCGACCATGCCGATTCCCCACGAGGCCATTCCGTGCGCACCCACCGTGTGGAGGTCATTCGCCACGCCCGTGGGGAATGTCGCGCCACCACCAATACCGAACACGAACTGGTCATCACGCTGCGCCATCGAGACGGCAGGCAGCGCCATAAACAAGGCTAACCCTGCAATAAGAGTCTTTCTCATGGGGCAGGAATCTAACAACAATCTTGCAAGCCCATGAAACGGTCTGATTCGGGGAGTCGTATCGTTACGCCATGAAAAAGGCCTCCCCAGCTCACATTGTGTCCGCTGCCGTGATCGCCCTCGCAGGCTGCAGTCACCGGGAAGCTGCGTCGCCGGCAATCGATCTCACACGGAATGAAGCGATGCTGGTTGCACGACCTGCGGCGCCGAAGGAAAAACCTACGAGAGGGTTGCAGCCGCTTGGCCTTTCCACCGGGCCGCGCGATGGATTCATCTACATACCTGCGACATACGACCCGTCGAAACCATCACCGCTGCTCGTGCTCCTGCACGGCGCGGGTCAGAGCGCAAAGGAATTCACGCGAGCGCCGCTCGATGAAATCTTCGATCAGGATCGCATCGTAGTGGTAATCCCGGACTCGCGAATGCCCACGTGGGACATGATCTACGCCGGCGAATACGGACCCGATGTTCGATTCATCGACCGCGCACTGACTCTCGCCTTCAACAAGGTCCGCGTCGATCCGAAGCGCATCGCACTTGGCGGATTCTCCGACGGCGCGACGTACGCGCTGTCACTTGGAATCACCAACGCGAACTTCTTCACATCAGTGCTCGCGTTCTCGCCCGGCTTTGTCAAACCCGCGGTAAAGACAGGGAAGCCGAGAATTTTCATCGGGCACGGAACGCAGGATCAGATTCTCCCGATCGATTTGACGAGTCGCGAGATAGTCGCTGCACTGCGGGAGAAGAATTATCCGGTGAAGTACGAGGAGTTCGAGGGGGATCATGCAATGACGCGGGATGAAGTGCGTCACGCATTGGACTGGTTCCTTGAACGGTAGAGTCAACAGAGGCCCAGCTCACGCCTTCGGCGCTCGCGGGCGCTAGAGATAACAGAGACGCAGAGGCTTGAAGGGAAAACTCCCAGTCAAACCTCTGCGTCTCTGTTATCTCTAGCCGGCGCACAGGGCGCGCAACGCGCGCCCTGTGCCGCTCTCTGTGATCTCTTAGTTAATCGTCGTAACGACTGTGGCCGGGACCTTTATGCCGGTCCTCATCCTCAGTATCGAACTCATCGTCTAGATCGATGAGATCGTCGTCGAGATCATCGTCGAGGTCGTCATCATCATCGTCGTCGAAGTCGTCATCATCGTCTTCGTCGTCGTCCTCGTCATCATCATCGAAATCGTCATCATCGTCTTCGTCGTCGAGATCATCCTCGTCGTCGAAGAGGTCATCATCGTCATCATCATCGAGATCGTCGTCATCCAGGATCTCGTCCTCAGGATCGTCACTGTCTGTGGGACCAGCCGCTCTCATACCTTCCGCGAACCACATCATCTCGTCGCCCTCAATTGCGAGTTCCTCAGCAGGCGACTCGAATCTGTCCAACATACAATCACTTTCCTCCGGGTTAGAGAAGCGCACGCTCACGTTTCGCTTCGCGTGAAAGCTTCTTGCGATCGTTCGCGCTGAGGAAGCGCTTCCGCAAACGGATTGCCTGCGGCGTCACTTCGATCAGCTCGTCCTCCTCGATATACTCCAAAGCTCCTTCAAGAGTCAACTCACGGGGCGGCTCGAGCTGAATGTTTTCGTCACTCGACTTGCTCCGCATGTTGGTCAGCTTCTTCTCCTTGGTAGGATTCACATCCATGTCGCCAGGGCGTGAATTCTCGCCGACCAGCATCCCCTCATATACCTTGTCACCAGGCGACACGAATAAAGTTGCACGTTCCGCCAGATTCGCGAGAGCGAATGCAACAATCACACCCGCCTCCATGGAAACGAGAGTTCCTCTCGTTCTGCCAGCCAGCGGTCCCGCCCAGTTTCCGTAATCGAGGAACCGGTGATGCATGATCCCCGTTCCACGCGTGTCAGTCATGAACTCCGACCTGTATCCAAACAGTCCGCGAGCCGGAATTCTGTAAAGAAGGCGCACCATTCCCTGACCCGGATTCTTCATCTCGATCATCTCGGCACGACGCGGCCCGAGCTTCTCGATCACCGCACCAAGAAATTCTTCAGGCACGTCGATCGACAGCTCTTCATAGGGCTCGAGGCGCTCACCGTTCGCACCCACACGTGTGATGACGCGCGGCCGCGAGACCTGAAACTCATATCCCTCACGCCTCATTGTTTCCATGAGGATCGTAAGGTGCAGCTCGCCGCGGCCCGACACCGTCCACGTGTCCGTGGAATCAGTATCCTCCACTCTCAACGCAACGTTGCGCTCGAGCTCCTTATACAACCGCTCACGCAGCTGACGCGATGTCACGAACTTCCCTTCCTTGCCGGCAAAGGGAGAATTGTTGACGAGAAAGTCGACCGAAATCGTCGGCTCCTCAACTGATATTCCCTCGAGACGCTCAGGATTTTCCGTATCAGCAACCGTAAGTCCAATCTCGACGCTTTCGAGACCTGCGAGCGCAACAATCTCACCCGCACTCGCCTCCTCGAGCTCGACACGCTCGAGCCCTTCATATCCAAAGAGCCTGGTCACGCGTCCCTGCTCGACTTTCATGTTCGGATCGAGAGGAAGCAGCGCGACCGCCTGACCGACTCTCACTGTTCCACGCTCGATACGGCCGATGCCGAGTCTGCCGAGGTATGGTGAGTAGTCGATAGTCGAGATGAGCATCTGGAACGGACTCTTTGCATCAGTCGGCGGAGCCGGCACATGCTCGACAATTGCCTCGAACAACGGAGTCAGATCTTTCGGCGCAACGTCGAGATCCATTGTCGCGATTCCATCACGTGCCGATGCATACACAACGGGAGCGTCGAGCTGGGCCTCATCTGCTTCGAGCTCGATGAAGAGATCGAGCACCTCATCGTGCACGCGCATCGGATCAGCGCCGGGGCGATCGATCTTGTTGATCACGACAATCGGCGTGCGGCCGAGCGCGAGTGCCTTTCGCAGAACGAATCGCGTCTGTGGCATTGGCCCGTCGAACGCATCGACCACGAGAAGAACGCCGTTCACCATGCGCAGCGTACGCTCGACTTCACCACCGAAATCGGAGTGACCGGGCGTATCGACGATGTTGATCTTGGTGTCCTTCCACCGGATGGAAGTGTTCTTCGCGAGAATGGTGATTCCCCTCTCTCTTTCGAGAGGATTGGAATCCATCACGCGCTCCATGACGATCTGATTTTCTCTGAAAGCTCCGGCCTGGCGGAGCATCTTGTCTACTAACGTAGTCTTGCCATGATCGACGTGAGCGATAATTGCAATATTCCTTATTTCCATAGAGGGAAAGCTATGGAGGTCAGGCGGTCAATTGCAGTGCACACTACGTAACGACGCCCGCCTCTCGGCGGCTTGCAGTCTGTAACTACAACGGCGCGGCGCTCTCGCGCGCATGTAGCCTGTAGCAGCTTTGGCGCTTAGCCCTTGGCGTGCCGAACCAGAACTGCGCCCTTTGCTAGCAGCAACAAATGGCTAACCGCGCCGTTCCGTTTTAGCACGCTAAAGGCAAGGCGCTGGAGCTGCTACAGGCTACATGCGCGCGAGAGCGCCCCTGTCGTAGCTCGGCAACGGAAATTGCGCTACTGAGCCACAGCAAAATTGATATCGTGCCCCCGATTCTTGAGCATCGCCATGAATGACGCCTTATCGGTCGCCTTCATGAATGCTTCCTTGGGCTCGACAAGTCCCTGATCGACAAGATCGATCAAAACGTCACCGAGCTGAATCATTCCAAGCTTGCGTGACGTCTGCATCACGGACGGAATCTGGAACGCCTTTCCTTCGCGAATGAGGTTCGACACTGCCGGCACTGAAAGCAGAATTTCCCGCGCTGCAACTCGTCCACCACCGACTTTCTTGCACAACGTCTGCGAGATGACACCCTTCAGTGAGTCGGCGAGCATTACGCGGATCTGCTCCTGCCTGTCTGCCGGGAACTGATCGATAACACGATCAATTGTTCCGACCGCAGTCGTCGTATGCAGCGTTCCGAAAACAAGATGCCCAGTCTCGGCGGTTTCCAAAGCGATTGATATCGTCTCCAGATCGCGCAGCTCGCCGACAAGAACGATGTCGGGATCTTCACGCAAGGCAGCGCGCAGCGCCGTCTTGAACGATTCGGTGTGAACACCAACCTGACGCTGCGTGATGATGCACTTCTTGTTCTGGTGAACAAACTCGATTGGATCTTCGATCGTGATCACGTGATCGTTTCTCGAGCGATTGACGAGATCGATCAGCGCGCAAAGAGTCGTCGACTTTCCCGATCCTGTCGGACCAGTGACGAGAACGAGTCCCTTGGTGAGATAACAGAGATTCTGTACCTCAGGCGATATTCCCATCTCCTCGACGGTCGCGACGGTTGCAGGAATCACGCGAAGAACTGCACCGGTTCCCTTGTGGTCGCGGAATGCGTTTGCGCGGAAGCGAGCGACGCCCGCGATCTCGTGCGCGAAGTCAGTGTCGTTCGATATCATGAATTCTTCATAGTTCCGGTCAGGCATGATCGAAGAGACCATCGCATGAAGAACTTCACGGTCGAGCCTGGGCCGGTCTTCGAGTCGCATGAGCTCGCCATGGAGGCGAATTACCGGTGGCTCACCAACGCGCAGATGCAAGTCGGATCCGCCTTTCGACACCAGCAGTCTGAGCAGCGTCTCGATTTCTTCTTTCGAGCGAGGATCCGCGGGCCGCGATGATGCTCCGTTGGACTCAACGTTCGGTGCAGCAGGCGCGACGTGCACTGACATCGGCTTTGCCGGCGATTGCATGTGACCGTTGCCGTTGTAATGCGCGCTGCCATTGGCTCCATTTCCATGTGAGCCATTCGATCCATTGGATCCATTCGATCCATTCGTCGATGAAACCGGATCGATGCTCGGTGCAGTGAATGCATTCGCAGGCGCGGCGCTGACTGTCGCCCTCAGCGTTCCGTCTTCACGCGTAACCTTCGTCACGAACCGTCCGTCACCATTCGCGTACACGAACTCGACGGGATCGGCCGCTCCGAGCGAGTTCGCAAGCTCGGCCGGAGCCATCTCGCGCAGGAGCAGGAGGAGTTGTCCATCTGCGAGCGGCTGGCGGGTCAGCGGATGCTGCGTGCCGCCCTTGATGATGTGTGCGATATCTCCATCGGCCAGACGCACTGCGTCCGCCTTGTTGGAGACCATGGCTGTAAGAAGAGGATCGATTCTGGGCATACCATTAGGACGCCCCGATTCATCTCCCGTAACGAGAGTATGGGTCGTGGGTTATGGGTTCTTGAGGTCGTGTGTCGGGGGTCGTCGGTCCTGGGTT
>DASUXX010000189.1:0-8655 GCA_036377755.1 Gemmatimonadaceae bacterium | reverse complement strand
GGCTTGCCGGCGTCTGCATGCTCGCGCACTTCAGCGAAGAATGCGCGGATCTTTTTGTCGTCGCGCGGCTTTGCCTTGAACGATGTCGCAGGAAACACCGGAACGTCGGTGGTCATGGGCCTGTTTTCCTGCTCCCACTTTACGCGGCCACCGTCGAGAATCTTTGCGTTGGTAAAACCGAATAGCTGGAAAACCCAGTAGGCATAGGCAGCCCACCAGTTGTTCTTGTCGCCGTAGAAGATGACCGTGGTTTTGTCGTCGATTCCCTTGGCGCGCAGCAGCTCCTCGAATCCCTGTTCCGAGATGTAGTCCCGTTGAACAGCATCGTTGAGGTCCTCGTGCCAGTCGATTTTCTGAGCTCCGGGAATGTGTCCTGTGTCGTAGAGCAGCACGTCTTCATCGCTCTCGAGAATTCGCAGGCTGGGGTCGCCGAGGCGTGATGCGAGCCATTCGGTGCTCACGAGTGCGTCGGGGTGAGCGTAACCCTTTGCTGCAATCGCCGGGTCGACGGCAGTGTTTCCCGTGTTCTGGGCCAAGATGTTCCTCCTGATTCAGTCTCACAAACAACGTTCCGCCGGTGAGACTGTCAACAGGGTCCTGTACCGCTCATCTTTGTCGCATGGGTCAATACGTCCGTCATGTATTCGTGTGCACCAGCGGCAAGACATGCCCGCTCGATGGATCACTTGTGGTGCATTCGCTTCTCAAGAAGGGAGCTGCGAAAGCGAACCTGAAAGGAACGGTGCGCATCAATCACGCGGGCTGCATGAATCAGTGCGGCCATGGGCCGATGGTCGTGATATATCCCGAAGATGTGTGGTATGCGGGAGTCGATGAAGAAGGCGCGCGACGGATTCTCGAAGAGCACATCATCGGCGGCCAGGTCGTGAACGAATATCGATACGTTGCGCCGCCGGGCGACAACAAGATCGTCGAGGGTGATACGAACCCTTGAGCTTTCCTCCAATTGGCGAGCCGTTCATGGAGCCGTACAGCCGGCACGTAATCGTGTGCACCGGCGGATTCTGCTCGCCCGATCGGCGAGGAAGAGCCCTGTATTCGCTGCTCGCATCACTGTTGCAGCGAGAGGGACTTCTCTTCGGCCCGAACCGCGTGAAGCGCGGCGAGACACCGTGTCTCGGCGTTTGTGCTGGAGGTCCCATCGTGGTGGTATACCCTGAAGGGATATGGTATTCGCGCGTCACGCCGGAGCTTCTGGAGAAGATCGTCGTGGAGCATCTGAAGAGTGGCCGCGTGGTAGAGGACGCAGTCTTTTTTCGCCTGTCGGCCAGCAGCGAGTAGCTAGTAGCCCGCCGCGGCAGTTCTGGCACATCGCCTGCGACTCTTTAGAGCAGCCGTTTTCAGATGGAGGATTTCATGGCTGGAAAGAGGGAACGCATCGAGCCACATGAAGGCGATGCACGCTTTGTAAGAAGGGACGAGAAAGGCCGTTTCGAGGAGAGCGATGATGTAGGGCGCTCACTTTCGCAGGATCGAAAGCGTGAGGCAGAGCACGAATCGAAGCCGGGGCAGGGAGATAAAGGAGATAGAAAGAGCAGCTGACTGGAAAGGCCAGTAGCCGATAGCCGATAGCTAGTGCTATCGGCTATCGGCTACTGGCCTTTATAAGTGCGGCTCCAATTAGATTCACCCCTTGTATGCCCGGACCATTAAACCCGCGCCGGCTGGCGCTGGGCGCAGCGAGGAAGTTCATCTTCGACGGTCGTGATCCCGAAACGATCCTCGAGCGCATTTCCGGCATCGATCGTAACGGCAACATCCTACCCGGCAATCTCCTTCCAGAGGACCTAATGTCCCGCTCCCGCGACCGCATCCTTCAGAATCTCGACGAGATGTACACCGAGGCCTTCGAGCGCGCCAAGGAATCCGGCGACAATTCGCAGATGGCTTCGCTCGACTTTGCATATCGCCGAGAGCAGCTGTATTTCGAAGTTCTTCTCGATGTAAGAGACGCACTCGAGCGCCGCTGACACATCCTTACGGAACCAGCATCCTGAGAGCGAGCGCATGAGCCGCCTCGGGCTTTTCATTGCCTTCAATGTCGGGGTCATATTCATGCTCGCCCTCGACCTTGGAGTGTTCAACCGAAAGGCGCACGTAGCGTCTGTGAAAGAGGCTGCCACATGGAGCGCCGTGTGGATCAGCTTGTCGCTCGGCTTTGCCGGTCTCATCTGGCATCTGTTTGGAAAGCAGGACGCGCTCGAATTCATAACGGGATATGTCATCGAGTATTCGCTCTCGGTCGACAACATCTTCGTCATCGTCCTGATCTTCTCGTATTTCAGGATTCCCGACAAATACCAGCATCGCGTTCTCTTCTGGGGAATCATCGGCGCGCTGATCATGCGAGGCGGGATGATCGCAGCGGGAACGATCCTGATCACGCGGTTTCACTGGATCATCTACGTCTTCGGGGCATTCCTGATTTTTACGGGAATCAGGATGGCGACGCACGACGAAGCGGATATCGAGCCGGAAGCGAATCCGATTCTCAAGCTCGTCCGAAAATTTCTGCCGATAACGCAGGATTATCGCGGCCAGAATTTTTTTGTGAAGGAGCCGCCAAAGCGTGGAATGCCGCCGGCGGTAATGGCGACACCGCTGTTCGTCGTTCTGGTGCTGGTCGAGACGACAGATCTTGTTTTCGCAGTCGATTCGATTCCCGCGATTTTCGCAGTGACGAAGAATCCGTACATCGTGTACACGTCGAACGTGTGCGCGATACTCGGGCTCAGGTCACTTTATTTCCTGCTTGCAGGAGTGATCAACAAGTTCCATCTCCTCAAACTCGGCATCGCGGCAGTGCTGACGTTCGTCGGTGTGAAGATGCTGCTGAGCGGGTATTACCAGATCCCGATCCACGTGTCGCTGCTGGTGATTATCGGCGTGCTGGTGACGTCCGTGGTGGCGTCGGTGATGTTTCCGAAAGCAGACGAATCTTAGCGGCATTGGTGGACCTGACGTTTACTTCGGATCTGCCGGATTTAAGCGGATCTGGTGGATAGATCTTTCAGTCAGACAGATGCTGTATCTGGGAACAATGATTTTTTGTTTTGATTCACCCGCAGTTCTGGTTTTTGGTTTTTACAAAAAAAACAGTTCCCACCGAGAGTATCTGGCAATATCGAGGACTGATCCGCCAGATCCGCATAAATCCGGCAAATCCGAAGTAAAACCTCAGGTCCATTCATTTCGACAAGATTTTCCAGGTTTGTAACGTTTCCGTTTCTGGAAATCGTCGTTTAGGGAACTTATGTTGTGAAAGTTTTGGACCCCACAACCTCCCGCCCCTGTAGCGAGAAGGAGATTCCTGTATGCGCCACACCCTGAGCCGGCCCGTGCGTTTCATTGCGGCCGCTGCCGTCCCACTCGTATTTGCCGCAGCATTGCCCGTCACGGACGGAATGACCTATGAGTTCGTCATGAAGTCCACCAGCAAGCAGACCGGAAACAAGGAACAGGTCACGCTGCGCGGACGCGGCACCTACGCCGGCGACGATGCAAAGCTCGAGATCGTCGACGCATCGTCCAGCACGGGCGGCACCGAGACATTCGGCGGCAAGGGCACTTACTTCATCGTGAAGAACGGCGGCCAGGAAATGCTCCTCGTGAATCCCAAGGACAAGAGCTACATGGTGTGGGATATCGCCACGATGTTCGCGGGAATGAGCAAGGTCGTGAATGCAGTCGGCGGCCTCATGAAAATGCAGATGTCCGACGTGAACATCTCGGCGCAGGATATGGGCGCGGGCGAGACAGTGCAGGGATATCCGACTCGCCACTATCGCATGATTCAGAACTACACGATGACGGCGAGCATGTTCGGCAAGAAGTCCACGACGCGCAATGAGACCACGATCGACTATTACTTCGCTCCGACGCTCAAGATCGCGAACCCGTTCGTCATGAACAGCCAGCAGATGTCGATGCTGACCCAGTTCGACATGTTCAACAATCCCGATTACAAGAACGGGATGGCCGCAGCGATGGCCAAGCTCCCGAAGAATGGTGTGCCGCTCAAGACTGTCACCACGACCGTCGGCACCGACGAAAAGGGAAAGCAGGAGACGAGCACCTCGGTCATGGAGCTCGTGAACTTCAAGGCGGACAACATCCCGGCGTCGACTTTCGAGATTCCTTCTGACTATCAGAAGATCGATATGGCGAACATGGCAGCGGCCGGCGACCAGTCGGGCGCGCCCGGAGCGGATTCAGCGAGCGGCAAGAAAGACAACAAGGCAGAAGCCGCTAAGAAGAAGCTGAAATCGATCTTCAAGCACTAAGCGCTGGTTGATTCAATAACTTTGGGGGCGGCCACGGTGGCCGCCCCTTTTTGCATCCATGGAGACGACGTGTCCGCGTTTGGCCGATTGATTCCGTTTCTCACAGTCATCGTCATTGTATTCTCGCTGCTCCAGCTCTACACCGCGATCGTCTCCATGGTGAACAAGGAATACGTCGTTGCGGCGATCAACATCGTATTCAGCTTTGCGGGAGTCGCACTTGCCCGCGCGCTCTGGACTAACCGCGCCCGCTTCAGATGACTGACCCCATCGATCCAGCGGGCGATCTCAAGAGAGTCCAGACTCTGGCGCGCGCGCTCGATTCAGCGATTCGCATTCCCGGAACCCGTATTCGATTCGGACTGGATTCGATCGTGGGCCTCGTACCTGGTGCGGGAGATCTCGTATCGTCGGTCCTGTCAGGATACATCATTCTCACTGCAGCCCGCCTCGGCGTGCCCCCGGCAGTTGTCGCCCGAATGATTTTGAACCTTGGCGTCGATACTCTCGTAGGTACTGTACCGCTGGTAGGCGACCTGTTCGACGTGGGGTACCGCGCGAACATTCGCAACGCGGCGCTTCTCGAGAATCACCTTGCTGTTCCAGGTGGCAAGCGATTCTCGAACAAGCTCGCGATCGCGGCAGCAGTGGCGGGAGTGATTGTGCTCGCGGCAGCAGGAGTCGCACTCGCAGTATTCGCGGTACGTGGTCTCAACTGGCTGGCGCGGTCGTAGTCGCGCCGCTTAACGAAAGGAGCTGAGAATGTCGGACAGGTACAGTCCAGTTCGCGCAGGTATCGGATTCGGCAGTGCGCTCGCGATCGCCATCTCATGGAGTGCGAATCACTCCATCGTATGGGCGATCATCCACGGAATTCTTTCCTGGCTTTATGTCATCTACTATGCCCTGACACGATGAGACTCGACGAGCCTGCACTCGTTATGCTCGGCATGTCGACGTTCGCCTGCATCGGTTACACGGTGAAGATCATCTCGAATACGATCCTCAAGCGTCGTGACCAGGATGTGCGGATTGCCGAGGCAAAGAATGGATCGTTGAGTGATGATCGTCTTGCGCGGCTGGAATCAGCCGTTGAGGCAATCGCGATCGAGGTCGAGAGAATATCTGAGGGGCAGCGATTCACCACGCGATTGCTGAGTGAGCAGCAACCTCCGCGTCAGATGGGTTTGCCGCGTCCCGGGAAGTTCGATACCCCGCATTAACGCGTGCATGCGCAGGTGTAGAGATGGCGGCGCAATCGCGTTTTGCGTTCGCCGTAATCCGACTGCAGTTCTCCGTACGGATAACGGATAACGACCCACGCAAGTCGGCCCACGCCCAACGCGGCTGCACCACCGTCTCTCAACGGTGTCATCGCTCCATTCGAAACGATCTGATTGCGGTCGATCAGAAATACTTATACGGTAGACGACTTCAATAACCATTCTGTGCCGCCCCAACCCAATCGACCGATGATTGCCTCACTTCTCGTAGCCCTGCAGATCGCTGCAACTGTACCCGCACTCGAAATTCAATCGACCACCAGCAGCGAAACGAGCGGTATGGCCGCGGGTGGGTCGGGGAAATCGGTAATGACCGTTGCCAACGGCAACATGAAGCTGGAGCAGACAGAGCACACCGGGCCGGCGCTCCCTGGAGCGGGTGCAGGAACATACATGCTCATGCGTGGTGCCCAGAAAAAGATGTACTCAGTCGACCCGGCCAAAAAACAGTACTACGAGTTCGATATCGACAAAATGCAGGCACAGGTAGGGGCGATGCTCAAGAATATGCCGGGCATGCAGATGAAATTTTCGAAGCTCAACTCCAAGGTGGAAGACTTGGGCGACGGCGAAGCGCTCCTCGGACATCCAACGCGCCACTATAGAATGACAAACGAAATGGTCGCCAACGCGACGATGATGAGCGATACGCTCACGATCACGATGTCAACCACCACCGAATCGTATTACGCCAAAGACATAAAGGTCGACTGGTCGACTATGGTGTCCGGCGATACTGCAGTGCTTTCGCAATTTCGAGAGCTGATCCCGGGCGTCGACGCTGCGAAATTCCGTGAGTCAGTCGCAAAGCTCCCCAGGCTCGTGCCCCTCAAAAGCATTACGACGACGTCATCGCACTTCGGTCCGATGGAGCAGGTCATCAAAGTGACGCAGGTCGTCACAAAGGTTGATAAAAAACAAGTGCCCGCGAGCATCTTCGAGATACCCGCGGGCTACAAGAAAGTCGAGATGCCCTCGCTAGCAGGGCCGGAGCGTCAGTAGCGAGTTATCTCGCGATACGCATTCTTGAAATCATCGACCTGCGGAAGAATCGCATCCTCGAGCTGCGGCGCATAACCGACGAACGTGTCGGTTGACGCAATGCGCTGAACCGGCGCATCGAGCCACGCGAAGCAGTCATTGGCAATCGCTGCAGCGATCTCCGCGCCGTAACCCCACGAAAGTGAATCTTCGTACGCGACGATCACTCTCGAAGTTTTTTTCACGGACGCGTAGACCGTCTCACGATCCCACGGGCTCAGCGTTCTCAAGTCGATCACTTCGACGCTGATTCCTTCCTCCGCCACAGCATTGGCTGCGGTAATCGCGCGCTGAAGCGTTGCACCATATGTCACGAGCGTTACATCCGTCCCTTCACGAACCGTCTTCGCTTTTCCAAAAGGAATCATGAAGTTCGGCCCTGGGTTCGCGCTCTTGTTGTAAGTCTGGCGATAGAGGTGCTTGTGCTCGAGGAAGATCACCGGATCATCGCATCGAATCGCAGTGCGAAGTAGTCCGTTGGCATCCAGGGCGGTCGCAGGACATACGACGCGAAGTCCCGGGCAATGAGTGAAGAGCGAGGCACCCGTCTGAGAGTGATAAATCGCACCGCGGATGTATCCGCCGTACGTCGTTCTCACGACAACCGGAGCGGAGAAATTGTTGTTCGATCTCCAGCGCATTGTCGCGAGCTCATCGCGAAGCTGCATGTACGCCGGCCAGATGTAGTCGAAGAACTGAACTTCGACGACCGGCTTGAATCCCCTTACCGCGAGACCAATCGCGCGGCCGACAATATTCGCTTCAGCGAGCGGTGAGTTGTACACGCGGTTGCTGCCGAATTCCTTCTGAAGTCCCCACGTGACTTTGAATACGCCGCCCTTGCCCTTCACCTTGTCGATGTATGCTTCGCGTGACACATCGGCCACATCTTCACCGAACATCAGGATCTTCGGATCACGCCGCATCTCATCCTTCATGCATGCGTTGAGAAGATCGACCATGGTCGTTGGCTCGCCCGAGAATTTCGGATCGTCCTCGGTGTCGAACTGCTCACTCGTCGGATCCACATCGGGTGAGTAAACCCCATAGTAGACCGTGTCTTCCGTTGGCTGCGGCTGAGCGAGTGCATCGTCTGTTGCGGCGAGAACAAGCGCGTCAACTTCATCCTGAATCGCCTTGATCTCGTCTTCCGATGCATGTCCTTCTTCGACGAGCCATTTCGGAAATACCGTCACCGGATCGCGCGCAGCATCCGCTTCTCTTTCCGCAGGCGGACGGTACATCGTCTCGTCGTCGGAAAGTGAATGCGAGTAAGGGCGAATGACCTTGGCATGCACGAGAGCCGGGCCTTTTCGCGAGCGCGCATAATCCACCGCGCGAGACATTACGTCGTAGCTCGCAAGGAAATCGCAGCCGTCGACTTCTTCTATGTAAAAGTTCGGGAACGACCTGACGAGCTTCGATATCGAGCCGCCCGCAGTGTTTACTTCGACAGGGACCGAGATCGCATATCCGTTGTCTTCGACGAGATACACGACTGGAAGCTTGAGATTCGAGGCGCTGTTGAGCGATTCCCAGAATTCGCCCTCGCTCGTAGTGCCATCACCTGTCGAGACAAAGACGACTTCATCGTCATGGAAGCCTTCACTAATTCCAAGGAGACGAGCGCGCAGCGTCGCTTCTGCTGAGCCTACCGCCTGAAGGAACTGTGTTCCTGTCGGCGATGACGCAGACACAATGTTGTAGTCCTTGTGGCCCCAGTGACTGGGCATCTGTCGCCCGCCCGAAGCAGGGTCGATCGCCGCACCCACCGCTTCATAAAGCATCTCGGCCGGCGTCACGCCAAGCTGGAGGCACAGTGCGCGATCTCTGTAATAGGTATAGAACCAGTCGTATGCCGGCTTGAAAACCATGCCTGCCGCGGTGAGGACAGCTTCGTGGCCCGCACCGGAAATCTGGAAGAAGATCTTGTTCTGCCGCTTGAGCTGGACTTCCTTGTCGTCTATCCGGCGGGAAAGCAGCATGTTTCTATAGGCTGCAACCAGCGACTCAGGCGAAAGGCCCTC
>DASUXX010000188.1:0-5167 GCA_036377755.1 Gemmatimonadaceae bacterium | reverse complement strand
CTGTCGCAGAAAAGTCTCGAAAATCCGAAGCTGCTCGATGCAACAGTGAGCGAAGTCATGGACTCTCCGTTCCCCATGATCGCTGCCGATCAGCCAATTGAGAGTGTGGTCAAGCTTCTGTCGAAATCGAATCCTGCCGTGCTCGTGCGGCGCAATGGAGCGGTCGAGGGAATCGTGACACGCTCGGACATGCTGCACTACATGATGACGCGGTAGAGGTAAGACAGAGTGAAGATCACGGTGTTGATGGGTGGCGAGTCTGCGGAGCGAAATGTGTCGCTCGCTTCAGGGATCAGGATTGTCCTCGCGTTGAAGTCGCGTGGACATGATGTGACTGCTTTCGATCCCTCGAATGGAGTCATCAGTGAGGAAGAGCAAAAGCGTCTCGCTACGAGTGCGGTGGGAACGGAGCCGCCGTCACTCGAGTCTCTTGCGAATACAACCGGCGGAGCTTTCCTCCCTGGTCTCGAGGCGCTGCCTGAAATTGCGAATGCCGATGTCGTCTTCCTCGCGCTGCATGGAGGCATGGGGGAAGATGGAACGATCCAGGCGCTTCTCGACATGGCTCATGTGAAGTACACGGGGAGCGGACATCTCTCCAGCGCACTCGCGATGGACAAGGATCTGTCAAAGAAATTGTTCAGGGCTGCTGGTGTTCAGACTGCAAACTGGCTCATGGCTCCGGCAGGCATCGATGAAGTCGAAAAAACGCTCGGATTTCCTGTCGTGGTGAAGCCATCGAAACAGGGATCCACTGTTGGCCTTTCCGTCGTAAAAAAGAAGGAAGACGTCGACGCCGCAGTGCAGGAAGCGTGGCGCTATGATGACGAAGTGATGATCGAGCAGTTCATCCCGGGAAGGGAGCTCACTGTCGGAATTCTAGGCGACCGCGCTCTACCGGTTGGTGAGATCAAGCCGGTGCACGAGATCTACGATTACGAGTGCAAGTACACCGCGGGCATGGCGGTAGAGGAATTTCCGGCGAAGCTCACGGAGGAGCAGGCAGCGCGAGTTCAGGCGCAGGCAGTCGCGGCGTTCAAGGCTCTGAAACTTCGTGGCTATGCACGCATTGATTTTCGGCTGCTCTCGTCCGATGATGAGGGAGACCGTGGCGAGTTCTATTGTCTCGAGGCGAATACACTTCCGGGAATGACGGAATTGAGTCTCATTCCGCAGGGAGCACAGGCAGCAGGGATTTCGTTCCCTGAGCTTTGCGAGCGCATCGTGATGGAGAGAGTCAGCAGAGGCTGACAGAGACAGCAGAGTCGAGCGCACGGAGACGCAGAGAAAGGAAGCGCAGAGGGCACGAAGATCGCTCTCGAGGTTATTAGAAAGAAGTGACATGGCAGGATAGGTAAATGCAGAGCACATCGTACGAATCGCCTTCGCAGCGTGGAATGACCCCGGCAGTCCAGTGGCTGCTGGCGGCGAATATTGGTGTGTACTTTCTGCAGCTCACGCTGTTTGGCTCGAACAACGTTTTCAGCGCGCTTGGCCTCGATCCCGCGCGTTTTCCGTCAGCGTGGTGGACGATAGCGACGTACATGTTCGTGCATGGCGGCCTCATGCATCTCGCGTTCAACATGCTGTCGCTGTGGATGTTCGGTCCGCGGATCGAAAGCGTCTGGGGATCGCGCCAGTTTGTGTACTTCTATATGTGGTGCGGTATCGGCGGTGCAATCGCGCATCTGCTCCTCGATGGACAGGCACAGGTCGTCGGTGCATCGGCCGCAATCATGGGAGTGCTGCTCGCGTATGCGCTGAGATGGCCCGATGAAGAGGTCTATCTCTTTGCCGTCATTCCAATGAAGACGCGATGGCTCGTCATCTGGCTTGCTGTGCTCAACCTCGCGATGGGTGTCTCCTCAACACGCGGCGGATCAGGCATCGCATGGTTCGCTCACCTTGGCGGACTTGCCTTTGGGTGGGTATATCTGCGCGCGTCATCGTTTGGCGGACTCGACAATTTCAGAAAGTGGGTGTCACCGGTTCCCGATGAGCCGGAGGATGGATTCCGCGCAGTGCCAAGAGTGCGTCCGAGAAACCGCGATCGTAGTGAGCGGTCGGAGCCGATTGACGAAGTGGTGGCAAAGAGCAATGCAATCGTTGCAAAACCGGCCAAGTCAGCGATAATTCCGCGTGCGAATGCTGACGCATCGAAGCCATCGTCGGAAAAGCTCGACATGGTGCTCGACAAGATCTCCAAGCACGGGATCGAAAGCCTGACGAGCGAAGAAGTCCGCATTCTCGAAGAGATGTCACGGAAACTTCGCAACGAGTAAATGCCAAAACCCGAGCTGCTCGAGACGTTCGCGAACCCGTATCCGGATCGCGATTACGAGATTCACATGGACTGTCACGAGTTCACTTCGCTCTGCCCGCTGGGCGGAATCGAAAGTGACGCTTCGGAGCTGGCTCTCTTAAAGGGTGGGGCGCCCGATTTTGGAATCATCAGGATTACGTACAATCCCGGCGATGTGTGCGTCGAGCTCAAGTCATTGAAGCTCTATCTATGGAGCTTTCGCAATGACGGAATTTTTTATGAGCGCGCAGTCAATCGGATCTTTGACGATCTCGTTTCTGCCATTCATCCCAAGTGGATGCGCGTAGTTGGCGATTTCAATCTCCGCGGTGGAATCAAGTCAATCATCACAGTAGAACACGGTAAGCGGTTGGACTAACGGCTTGGTTTAACCGCCGAGCGCTCGGCGGTTAAACCGGTTTATTTGTGGCTTCAGGCGTGTATGCCGAGTGGAGATGGACGGGCTCCTTCTTCGATTTCCGGATCTTGTTGTTCAGCACCTCGACGAATAACGAGAACGCCATCGCGAAGTAGATGTATCCCTTCGGGATATGGAAATCGAGCGATTCCGCAACGAGGCTCACGCCGATCAACAGCAGGAAGCTCAGCGCGAGCATCTTCACTGTTGGATGCTTATCGACAAACTCACTGACCTTGCCTGCGAACACGAGCATGAACAAGACAGCGACAACAACCGCTGCGATCATTACGCCGACATCGTCCGCCATTCCGACGGCGGTGATCACCGAATCGAGTGAAAAGATGATATCGAGCAGAAGGATCTGGATGATCACCGATGTGAATGATGCCGGCACACGGCTGGACGAATGACCTTCTTCACCCTCGAGCTGGCTGTGCATCTCGTGCGTGCTCTTAGCGAGAAGAAACAGTCCACCCAGCAGCAGGATCAGATCGCGCCCTGATATCTCCTGAGCGAGGACCGTGAAGAGCGGCGCGGTGAGTTTGACAACCCACGCAATCGATAGAAGAAGCAGAATGCGTACGAACATCGCGAGGCCGAGTCCCAGACGTCGTGCCTTGGCCCGCTGGTCTGCCGGAAGCTTGCCTGCGAGAATCGAAATAAAAACGACGTTATCGACACCCAGCACGATTTCCAGCGCGGTGAGGGTCGCGAATGCTACCCACGCCGATGGATCAGTAATCCAGCTCATTCAATTGTCGTTGAGGTTGGGTCGATCAGCGGAAGATTCCGAAGTGACCAAGTATCCACCAGAGCAGGATGAAAACTATAATGCCGGTGCAGCCGCAGCCGCCGGTCAACTTTCTCGCCCCATATCCGGCGGCAACGCCGCGCAGCAGTTTGCTCATCGATTCTCCGTTTGGAAAGCAGTCTCACGCGGGGAATTAGCAGAACGCATACCGTCATAACGAGTGACGGCCCTGAGGGGTTCCAGCCTCAGGCGGCGAGAATTACATTGCGACCACCAAAGGCCAGGTAGCTCAGTTGGTAGAGCAGCGGACTGAAAATCCGCGTGTCGGCGGTTCGATTCCGTCCCTGGCCATTCTCTCCCAATGAAAATCGGACTGCTTACGGGCGGCGGTGACGCACCCGGACTGAACGCAGTACTTCGCGCCGCGGTACTCTCGGCGCTGAATCGAGGATGGGAAGTCGTCGGCATCCGTCACGGATTTGCCGGCCTCCTTGCCGAGCCTGACATCATGCCGCTCAAGCGATCGTCAGTCAGCGGCATTGCACACCTCGGAGGAACGATCCTCCGCACGACGAACCGCGGAAATCCGCTGTGCTATCCCGTGAAGTGTGATGACGGGAGCTATGCAGAACAGGACTGCAGCCCGGAGCTGATCGAGAACGTCAACAAGCTCGGCATCACTGCGCTCGTTGCAATCGGCGGTGATGGAACCCTGGGAATTGCGCTCGAGCTCGTGCGCCGCGGGCTCAAAATCGTCGGAGTTCCCAAAACGATCGACAATGACGTGAGCTGCACTGTTACAACGTTCGGGTTCGACACTGCTGTGAATACAGCAATCGAAGCAATGGATAAATTGCACACGACTGCAGAGAGTCACGATCGCGTGCTCGTGATGGAGGTAATGGGACGTCATGCCGGATTCATTGCGCTGCACGCAGGCGTTGCGGCAACTGCCGATGTGATTCTCATCCCCGAGATTCCGTACGACATCGACAAAGTCTGCGAGAAGATTTTATCGCGCGACCGCGCAGGTCAGAATTTTTCGATCGTCGTTGCTGCCGAGGGTGCTTACTCGAAGAACGAACTCGCAGGACACTCCAATGAGACGATGGAGCATCGCGCCATTCGTGCAGGATCAGTCGTCGAGCGTCTGACTGAGGAGATTCATCGCGGCACCGGCAAAGAGGTACGATCCCTCGTACTCGGCCACCTGCAACGAGGTGGAATGCCAACGGGATACGACCGGCTTCTTGCAACCCGCTTCGGCGCGGCCGCGATAACAGCGATCGAAGAGGAAAAGTGGGGAGAAATGGTGGCGCTTCAGTCTCCGAACCTGGTAACAGTTCCGATCGAGGAAGTCATCAGGCAGGTAAAGCGCGTGGACGCGAACCACGACATTGTAAAAGCGGCTCGATCGACGGGCATCAGTTTAGGCGATTAGGTAATTATCTAATTACTCCAGCTTTGCCAGCTTCGCCTCCAAAGGGTTGTTGAAGCTTTCCAGTGTCATGACCGCTGTGCCAACTACGGGCATCGCGCTCTCGATTCGCACCGGGATGCGCATCGAATCGTCAGTGAGGTTGATGCGGATGACGCCTTCGCCTTTATAACGGCGCGCATCACGCACTCTCATCTCTACGAGCACGGTCTGAAAGCGGCCGGCCGGCGTAGCTACAACTTCACGGCGAATCAC
>DASUXX010000187.1:0-10939 GCA_036377755.1 Gemmatimonadaceae bacterium | reverse complement strand
GATCCCGAGTGAAAACAGACCTGTCCCACTCCGAGAGCACTCGACCGCTCGAGCTCTTTTTTCAATCCGCCTGACGCTCGTACGTACTTCTCGTCGTCCGGAGTTGCGACGCTCAGCACATACGCCGCGTGCACCACGACGTTCTGCGGTTTGATCTTCGTCTCGGCCAGTGCGTTCTTGAATCTCTCGACGCGCTCAGGCTTGATGGAGACCTTGTCCCCATAGTAAGTCGGGATCGCGGTGAAGAGCTGCATTGCCGTCATGCCCGCGTTGCCCGCGCGCTTAACGGCCATGTGGATCCCGCCGTTATTGATTGTGTGTGCGCCGAGGTAGCGAGGCATTTAGCGGAACTTGATTCCGACGGAGGCCAGGAACATTGCGCGTGATCCGCCGTCTTCGAAGGTGTCGCGCATGATGCGATGATATCGCGCTTCGAAAAATGTTCTGAGGCCGGCAATCGGAGCTGTTGCACCGGCACCAACGTTCAATCCCCAGTGAGTCTTCTTTTCTGCGCCGATGAAGTCGGTGCACTGGCCGCTGCAGGTCACTTTATAGTCGAGTTGATATACGCCAAGTCCGAGAACGATGTGAGGTGAAACGCTGTTGTCGCCGGGATACGCCGCAGAATCGGGGCCGAGGTTGATGTGCGCGTCGAAGGTGGCAAATGCCGTGTTTGCGTCGGTGTGAAAGGCAAACTCTTCGCCCGGAATGTCCTTCTTGCCGAACTTCGCGTACGTGCCGTCGATGCGTCCGTCGAGTGCGCCGTAGAGCCGCATCTTGATGAGAGCGCCAACGTGCCAGCCGTTGCCGACTTCGTCGCCGAAATCACCAGTCGGCCCTGTGTAGCCGCCAAAGATTCCAGCGGTTGGGCGACCCGGCCCCTGCGGCCGCTGAGCCACAACATCGGTGGCCGAGAGGGCAATCAGCGTGGTTGCCAGTAACGACAGACGAAGGCGACGGTGCATTTCTTTTCCCTTGATTGAAGTTGGTTATGGCTTCCACAATCCTGCGCGGTACATTGGCCGAGTTGCGCTGACTGATGGATTTGAAGAGTACTCGCTCCACCATAGCTGAATCGAGTCTCCTTTGATTCTGACAGCAGGCTGCCGCGCGTGTCCGTTCTGGCTCGTTGCAACGTCCCGCGCCTCGAAAATGTGGCCCATCGTTTTCGATAATGCGACGCCGATTATTGGCTGGAGTGAATTCGGGTCTTCGAATGCGACGACGACTTTGTCGCCGTTCGATGCAACACTGACTCGTGCGGGATTCCTGCCAAACACAATTGGAACCGGCGAATGGAACGTTGCGCCATCGTCCATTGAATGCTCGAAAAATATTCCCGGACCACTTTTCGGCTCGGCGAAATACGCAATGTGAACGTACCCGCTGGCAGGATCGGCTGCGATTGCTGGTGCTGGCCGTCCGCAGCCGCGGACGCCGTGGTCTGTCGAATCTGCGATGACGCTCGGGGTCCAGTTTCCAGCATCTTTTCGCGAAGACATTAAAACCGCGCTCGAGTCTGGCCGGACTTCCCACCACACAGCGTACTGTTTGTTACCAGCATCAGCGATTCGAAGTGATGCGGGGCATGCTTTCGCCGATGGGGCGGCGACATTGCCGGGATATTCGTTCGGTTCCTGTGGCGGGTTGTTGAATACAATCTCGCTCCAGGATACTGGACTGCTCGCCGAGCACGCGGCGATAAGAATTAGTGCTGAAAGGACTTTCTTTCGCATTCCCTGCGAAAACTAGTTGGCGTTTACTGAGGCGGCATCTGAAGACTTAAACACGGAGCCACGAAGTAACGGAGGTTCACGGAGGTTTTTTCTTTTGTTTTGTTCGCTGCAAACGTTAGAGCCTGTTGCGTAGGCAACGAACAAAACCAAAAAAAGTACCTCCGTGGAACCTCCGTTACTTCGTGGCTCCGTGTTTAAGTCTTCAGATGCGGCTCCAGTAGAAGTGAGAGGCGGGCACGGCTCGTGTTCAGGGCTTCAGATGCCGCTTCAGTCGACGAATTATCTTTCAGGGAAGTCCCACGGATAAAGAAAGGATAGAGGTATGACAACGACAGTTCGTCCTGATAAGTCTCAGCCTTCGAGAGAATCCTCGAAGGAAGACAATGCCACCTTCGCAGCTAAAGCCGCTTCCCCGTCAGTCATCGCCGGCTTCAATGGAAATCGAAGGGTCCCGCCCCCAGTAAACGAGCCGGTCAAATCGTATGCTCCGGGCTCACCGGAAAGGGCGGCATTAAAGGACCGGCTCAAGTCGATGTCGAACGAGCGAGCCGACATTCCCCTGATAATCGGCGGCAAGGAAATCAGAACGGGTGATACGGCGACGAGTGTAATGCCGCACAATCATCGTCATGTCTTAGCCGACTGGCATAAGGCAACAGCAGCCGATGTCGACAAGGCAATCGAAGCGTCGCGCGAAGCTCAGAAGGAATGGCAGAACTGGAGCTGGGAAGATCGCGTTGCTGTTTTCTTGAAAGCTGCCGAGCTGCTGACGACGACGTGGCGCGCAACCGTCAACGCTGCAACAATGCTCGGCCAGTCGAAGACTGCGTTCCAGGCCGAGATCGATTCTGCATGCGAGCTGATCGACTTCTGGCGGTTCAATCCGTACTACGCGCAGCAGCTTTATGACGAGCAGCCGCTCTCGGATCACACGATGTGGAACCAGCTCGACTATCGTGGACTCGAAGGATTCGTGTATGCCGTGACGCCGTTCAACTTCACGTCGATTGCGGGAAATCTCCCGACGGCGCCCGCGCTGATCGGCAGCACAGTGATATGGAAGCCCGCATCGAGCGCGATGCTCTCGGCGTACTATCTCATGAAGCTCCTCGAGGAAGCGGGACTTCCGCCGGGTGTCATCAACTTCGTGCCTGGTGATGCAGGAATGATCTCGGATAAGCTGCTCGCGCATCGTGATCTTGCTGGGGTGCATTTCACGGGATCGACCAGCGTTTTCAACTCGATGTGGAAGACAATCGGCGCGAGCATGTCGAACTATCGCTCGTATCCGCGAATCGTCGGTGAGACTGGCGGTAAGGATTTCATCGTTGCGCATTCATCGGCTGATCCAGTCGCTCTCTCAGTCGCGATCGCACGAGGTGGATTTGAGTATCAGGGGCAGAAGTGCTCGGCGGCATCGCGCATCTATGTTCCCGAGTCGATCTGGAATGAAGTGCGCGACCGCACCGTTGCGATCATGCAGGAGATCCGCATGGGTGATCCAATGGATTTCCGCAACTTCATGGGCGCAGTGATCGACAAGAAGGCATTCGACAAGATCGGCGAGTACGTCACGCACGGCCGGTCGAATGCGAAGATCGTTCAGGGTGGTGGAGTGAAGGGTGAGGATGGCTATTTCATCGAGCCGACTCTCGTTGAGACGCACGATCCTGGATACAAGCTGCTGTGCGAAGAGATCTTCGGACCAGTTGTCACTGCGCATGTATATCCCGATGCGAAGTTCGAGGAGACACTGCAGACGGTCGATCAGACGTCACCGTATGCGCTCACGGGTGCGATCTTCGCGCGTGATCGTGCTGCCGTTCGCACGGCTGCGGTTGCATTGAGAAATGCGGCTGGAAATTTCTACGTGAACGACAAGCCGACTGGAGCTGTCGTCGGTCAGCAGCCGTTTGGCGGAGCGAGAGGATCAGGTACCAACGATAAGGCGGGATCGAAGCTGAATCTCACTCGCTGGGTGAGTGCGAGAAACATCAAGGAGACATTCTCGCCGCCGCTGGATTACAAGTATCCGTTCATGGGAGAAGAGTAAAACATTAGAAGGGCTCGGTGAAAACCGAGCCCTTTCTGTCAACGGCAGGGTATCCAGCGTGGCTGTTAGTCCAGGCCGATGACATGCCTGCTGCCCATCGATAATCGGTGAAGGCTGTATAATTGTCTCCCCTGTATCGTGGGAAACATCGCCTGCTGATTTCGCATGACGCTCTTTCTCTATTTGCTTCGACAATTAGCAGCAGCACTCGTCACTTTCGCGCCTTCACTGTGGTGGAACGTGACAGCAGTCGCGATCGGTTACGCGCTTGTCGCTGCCTGTGGTCATGCGCTCATCTCGACGTTCCATCGCGATCCGGCGGGCAGGCAAACCATTGTCGCTGACAAAGCTGATTGGCTGCTGACATCGTTCACTGCAGGAACGCTGTACACCCTGCTGCTCATGTATGCGCTCGGTACAGCGGGATTATTTCGTTCGCTTGCGGTGTGGATCGGCATCCTGCTTCCGATCGTTGCTGCCTTGATGACGCGACGTTTTACCATCCGGCTCACTAATCCCGTTTCGCAACGCATCGTTTTGGTGATTGCGTTAGTCGCACTCGGACCACTGATCGTCTCACTCACTTGTCCCGTTCCTTCGTGGGGTGACGTTCTCGACGCCAACGTCGCGCCCGTGCAGAGGTTACTCACGTTTGGAAGTTACGATCCAGCAACGGCCCTTCCTTCCGCACTCTACCCCCTGAACAGAGCTACGCCTCTCTTCACCTCATTTCATGCTGTGGTTGCGGCCCTGTTTGGACTGAGGGCATACGAGGAACTCGCCGCGGCGCTTGTGCCGACCCTGATGATCACGCTGTTGGGTGCTTATCGCCTCGCGCGGATTCTTGCTCCGGAGCAACCACTTGCCGGAGTGTTCGCCATCCTCGCGTGGCCTCTGTCCTACAATTACCTGCACCTCCAGGATTCGCGATCCACCGGCTGGCAAATGGTTTTCGCTCTGATCGCGCTCGCCAAAGCGATCGAGCTGTTGGGCGACAGCAATAATCATCGAATCATGTTTGCGTGCGCATCAGCTGTCGCCGCGGCCATTCTCGTTCATCCGTTTGAAGGAGTGTTCACCGTGATGGCAGTCTTGCCGATCATCGTGATGACCTTCCTGAAATCCGGCAAACGGGCCCGGGTGGATTATCTGATCAGCGCCGGGATTGCGCTATGTCTCGCGATATCGCTGATCTGGACATGGTACCCTGAGAATGCTGCAACAGGCGTGGTAACGGTGGGAGCATTGGTCGGCGCAATTGCGCTTTTGGTTGCGCCTCGCGCGAACAGCTCAATAAAGAGTGAGACCGGACTTCAAAGCGGTGTCACTCACGGCGGGCTTCGATTCGCGCCGCTGCTGATTCTGTTATCGACTTTGATTCTTCGTTGGGACTTCTACGGATTCGGGCGCAGATCGTTTCTGCTTCACCAGATGATTCGATATCCTGTCCCGACAGGATTATCGGTCGTTGCCATCCTGATTTCTCTCTCCCGCCTCACGCGAACGAGTCTTCTCGTCGGCGTCAGTTTGCTGGCGGCCTCGGTGCCGCTGTGGATTCTACCACTGCTCAGCCTTACGCCGGTGCAAGCAGCCTCGTTCAGGTATGAGTTTCCATTGAAGGGCCTCGACTTCTGGCTTTCGGGTATATCATGCGCGACCGCTGCTGTGGTGATGACCACTCTGTGGACCTCACAACGCAGGCGCAGGCTTGCGCGAATATTTGTCGCTGCGATCATCGTCCTTCCCACGGCGCTGCTATTCAAGCTTCCGAATGACGCAGAACACAAAGCCGCGGGATTGATTGGAATGACTCGGTGGCACTTGAAACTTGCGGCGACCGGTTACTGGCGTGGATGGGGTGACCCTCGATTCGTTGTGACGAAAGACGAACGGGACATATTCGACAAGCTGCTCGAGCTCGTGAGATCAGGCCGTATCAAATCAACCGATCGGATTGCCCATGTTGCGCCAGCTTCAAATCTGCGAGCGACGCCATTCCCGGCGTTTACTGGAATCTCGCAGAATCTCTATCTACCTGAGGTAGCCGCCGGAAACGTTCACACAACCGGTGGAAGGCTTTTTGATTTGCGCAATGCAACCTTGCCGAGCGGATGGATACTGGTGGAGCGAGCGGCGGAGCAGTTCGCGACGGTGAACGATGCACGTGTGATTTATGCGAACGACCGCGCGCTGCTGCTGTATCGGCGGTGAATCCTTCCTGAATTGTTTCCTCGTCAGACGAGTTCTTAGCTACGGATACCAGCGCGTTGCAGTGTTTGACTGAGCGGATTGCGGGAAGATACATCATGAACTCCTGACATCGACGTGCGCCACAACATCAACCATGCAGCAATCGATGCCAGCACTACCAGAATTCCTGCGAGGAACCGGTCGAGCACACCACTCGATTCATAAATTGGCCGAACGCTCTCAATCGGCAGAACCAGCGCAATATTGAATGCAATCACGATCGAGATTCCAATGTACAGGAAGATCTTCGATCGGCTCATCGAGCCCCACAACGCGGCAAGCGGGAGAAATGCGAACAGGTATCTTTCGTGTATCTCGGTTGGGAAGAGAAAAAACACGAACGCCGCTACTGCTCCAGTGTTGAGCACGAAGAGTGTTCTTTCGCGTTCCTCCAGATTTCTCAATCGCACCCACGCAGCACGCGCTGTTACGGCAAGCGCAACCAGGTAGAAGAGCGCTCCCCAGGTTCTGTATGGAAGCCCCGCTACCTCAACCGTATCCGAGAGGTTGCGCGCATCAGCGCCAAATACAATACGCCAGATATTGAAGGCGTCGACTGAAAGCACGCCGTATGCTCCAACCGCGTGCGTGTACGCATATACGACCTCGTTAGTGTGACCCGAGACTATGAAAGGCAGAAATACCGCGATAACTGCAATGGTGAATGCGATGAGGCCACGCCTTACATCTTTCCAGCCGCTCGATGCTGCAACGAGCAAGAGAAACGGCAGGAACGCGATCACCTGAAATTTTGCGGCGAATGCCAGTCCGGCCGCTACGCCAGCGAGAGCGGTACGCTTTTCACCAATGAAAAAGAACGCAGCAAAAAGAAGCAACGAATAAATCGCGTCGTACTGACCCCAGATGGTCGAATCGAGCCAGCTTGCCGGAAGAAGAAGAAATAGCGCACCGGCGAGCACGCCATGGTGACGCGTGAGCAGCCGTTCGCCAGCCTTTATCAGAGCAAAGAATGTCAGTACATCAGCAATGATCCCCGGAGCTTTTATCGCGGCCGCGAATGTCTTGGTATGCTCATACGATCCCTGGATCGCATGCACTACCCAGCCCACAAAACTGTACACATACAGCAGGAGCGGCGGATAATCCGGAAGCGGCCCAGGCAGCGCACGGTTGTACATGGAGAGAACTCCGTAAGTGCCTCCGCGCTCGGCCCATCCTTCGAAGATCTGGGTGTCCGTTACATAACCGGAGTGCGTGAAGAGACCAAACCGAACTGCGAGTCCCACGAGGAGGACTACCGCGAGCCCGTAAGAATCGTGAGTCGTTTCGTGCCGCTGTTCAACCATTCAGCGCAACAGTTCCATAATTATCTTCTATCCTTGCCATGTATGGCCATATATTTATGGCTATAACCAATCCGGGGACAGGAAAATGAGTCAAAAACAAAAACGACGTCGCACGTCGTCAGCACCTTCGGCATCTCTCGAAGTATCCAAAATGATCGAGGTCCCCGCCGGTGCGTTCAAGGATAAATGTCTCGCGCTGATGGATAAAGTCCGCGACGAACACGTTCACGTCCTGATTACCAAGCATGGCGCACCCGTAGCGCGTCTTGTTCCCGCCAACACTGAAGTGCCGAGTGGGCGCGGATTCATGAGCGGAACAGTCGTCAGGCAGGGCGATATCGTCTCACCTGATTTCGACGTCTGGGAGGAGGTCTGAAAAATTCGAGAGGTCCTGAGGTTTACAAGCCAAAGGACCTCGCAACCTATTCAGGGCCACTGCTGCTCGACACTCACATATGGCTCTGGTATCTCGACTCGGATTCGGACCGACTGAGCCAAAGCGTTCTCGATCTGCTCGAAAACTGTGGCAGGCGCGGAGGCCTTACGGTCTCCGACATCTCCTTCTGGGAGATAGCCGTCAAGGTTGCAAAGGGAAAATTGTCACTCTCAGTCGACGTCGGCGTCTGGCTTTCTCGAGCCGCGACTGCACCCGGATTCAGATTCATTCCGCTCGACCGCGATACGCTGCTCTTGAGCGCCCGCCTGTCAGGAACCGCGCACAACGATCCGGTAGACCGAATGCTGCTTGCGATTGCTCAGCTCAATAACATTCCGCTGGTTACAGCCGACCAGAGAATTATCGATTACGCTAAAGCAAATCGTGGAACGCCCGTGGTTGACGCTCGCGGATAATTCGGGCGCATCTCTCAGATGAGCGCTTTAATCAGCGCCCCTTCTTTCTCAATACAAAATCGCCGATCACGAGAACGGCGAGCCCGTTGTCATAGAAGCATCTGATCGCTTCGCGCGGATGATTCACAATGGGCTCACCCATCACATTGAATGACGTGTTGAGCACGAGCGCTTCGCCGGTGCGCTTCTCGAATTCCGTGATGAGATCGTGAAACCGCGGATGAATCTGCTTGTTGACAGTCTGCGGCCTCAGCGTGTTATCAGCATGAACAACAGCCGGCACACGATCGCGTTTCTCCGGTTTGCACGTGAATGACGTGATCATGAAAAACTCATCACGCGCGTTTTCCAGATAATCCTCCTTTCTCTCCCACAACAACGACGGACAGAAGGGTCTGAACGCCTCGCGAAACTTCACACGCGCGTTGATGATGTCCTTGTTCTCCGGCTTGTTCGCGCTCATCAGGATCGATCGCGCACCAAGCGCGCGCGGACCGCTCTCCATCCGACCCTGGAACCAGCCGACAATCTTGTCCTGCGCCAGCGCTTCAGCGGCAACTTCGGCAGGATTCTCGATGCGCTCGTACTCGAGCTGGCGGAGCTCCAGCGCATCCTCGATTTCCTTATTGGAATATTCCGGTCCCCAGTACAGATCCTGAATGGGATGGATCTGCGCATTCGGATTCGCCTGGAAATACGCCTGCAATGCAGCGCCGACTGCGATTCCCGAATCTCCAGGATTTGGATACGTGTGATGATTGTCGATGCGGCCTGATTCCCACAGCCGCTGATTCAACTTCACGTTCAGCATCACGCCGCCCGACGACGACAGGTTGCGAGTGTTCTCGCGATCCATCCACGGATACACGATCTGCTTCACCTCTTCCTCGAGAACACGCTGCGCCTCGGCAGCAATATTCTCGGCCCCATGACGATTTACGAGATCGCGAATCGCATACGACTCATCGAAGTGATACTGAATCGCGCCGTTCTCATTCCAGTATCCCACTCGGCCGAAATCGTGATGCTCTTTTACCGCGCCATTCTCGAACTTGGGATGAAACCGCTCGAGCACTCCCATGCATTTTGTGTAATCACCATACGGCGCGAGCCCCATCGTCTTCCCTTCACCATCGCCGTGCCACCAGCCGAGTGCTTCGGTTACGTTCGAGTAGAACCAGCCGATCGATGCTGATGACGGATATGCCTCGAGCTTTTCGATGCGACCGTTCTCGCCGCGCCAGATTCCAACCGATACGCCATCGCCAACGCCATCGATCGTGACAATGAGCTGCTTGTCGCGCGTTCCGCTCGTGTAGTATGCCGACGCTGCGTGAGCCAGATGGTGCTCGACGTGAACAATTTCCGTCTTCGGATTCGCAGGAAAGTTCTTGATGTACAACGGCGGAGTCTCGTACGCCCGGCCGAGCCGTTCCTTGATGTACGAAACTGCCTTGGTTCGCGTCCCCGGCTCCTCGCGCTTCGAGCCTTTTAGATCGAACAGAAAATTCAGCTCGGGTGCAACGCCCGCCGCAGGGATTGCGATGATGTCGATGTCGTTCATCGTCAGTCCCTGGCTCTTGAGACAGTACTCGATCGAATGGACCGGCATTTTTGAGTAATGCTTGATTCGAACGAAGCGTTCTTCTGCAACGTCGGCTACGATTTTTCCGTCGATTATGAGGGCCGCGCTGCTATCATGGCCAATATGCACACCAAGGACGTTCATTCTTTTCTTTTTTTGGGATTTGGTACCGCGGTAGGAATGCGAAATATAAAAACGCGGGCGGCCGGTCGTCGGCGCCCGGTCTCCGGCATCGGCGGCCGGCTACCTGCTACCGGCAACCGGCAAAGCGGAAAAACGCGCAGTTGTGTTTTGCCGATTGCCAACCGCCGGTTGCCGGCGACCGACGCCGGAGACCGGCCGCAGGCGACCGGCAGCATCTGTTATCTTCAGCCGCGAAAATGAAAAGAATCGGCATTATTCTCGGATCGAGCCCAGGCGGCGGCGTATACCAGTACGCTCAAGCGGTATTGGACGCATTCCTGAGGCTGCCGAAAGACAAATTCGAGCTCGTTGTTGCCTATTCTCATCCAGTCTGGCTCGGCCTGATCCCAAAGGAGAGAGTCAAAGAGCTAATCCACCTCGACGAATCACTGCGGTCGAAGGTGTGGAACAGGATATGGCACGCAGCAAACCTCCCAATGAAACAGTGGCGCAAGGTTGCGCGCTGGGTCGATCCCAACGTTGCGCTCCTCGTTAATGCAAACTGCGACCTCTGGATCAACCCATCGAATGACAACTGGGCTTTTCGCGCACCTGTTCCATCGCTTGGGACGATCCACGACCTGATGCACATCTACGAGCCGCACTTTCCTGAAGTCGGCTCGGCCGCAGAACTGAAAGAAAGAGAGTTTCATTTCATCGAGACCTGCCGCTGGGCAGAGGGGGTCGCCGTTGATTCAACGGTCGGCAAACAGCACGTCGTCGATGCGTACAAGGTCCAACCCGATAAAGTCTTCGAGCTGCCGTACATCGCGCCGAAGTACATCTACGATGCGCTCGAGTCACCACCGACCGAATTGCCGTACAACCTGCCGAAGAAATATTTCTTTTACCCGGCAACGTTCTGGCTTCACAAGAACCACGCGGGATTGTTCAGGGTGATCGCAAAGCTGAAGGACCGCATTCCCGACATCAAGCTCGTCCTCGCCGGCGGAAAGCAGAACGGCTACAACGA
>DASUXX010000186.1:0-3004 GCA_036377755.1 Gemmatimonadaceae bacterium | reverse complement strand
TTCGTACCCGATTACAGAGAGGCGCCGGATGCCTGCAGAACTGGCCCCCCTCTCCAGGCAGCGCCTCTCGGCGATGTCGACTTGCTCGACAGCAGGCTGCGGCTTGCGCAGACACTGCGCTCGTCGCTCGCGTTCGACTATCGATCGAGTAAAGATCTTTCAGTGTCCGCGGAGGCGGTGATAAGCAGGAATCGTTCTGATTTCGCTTTTGTGAACCTCAACCTGCAAGGACCGCAGCGAACGGATCCATTTGGTCGAGTGATGTATGGAACAATCGGGACAAATGGTGTTGCCGCTCCCGCAGTCAGATCAGGATTCTCGGAGGTGATAGACCTCACGAACACCTCGCGGAACTATTCCTACGAAATTTCCGCGCAGATACAAAAGCGGCTTGGGGAAGAAACCTTTGCAAGCGCTGCGTACACGTGGTCGCGCGTCCGCGATGTTCAATCGCCGAGTCGAGTGAACTCGACGGGACTTTCGATGTGGGGTGATGCTGGGGCCGTTTCAGGTTTTCATGACGATTTGACCCCCGGCACCTCGCTCAACGACAGACCCAATCGATTCGTTGCAGCGGTCACTCATGACGTTCACTGGCGTCACGGGTCGACCCGGCTTTCGTTCTATTATGTCGCGGAATCAGGAGTGCCCTTCACATATCTCGCTTACGGCGTCAGCCGTCGCGGAGACCTGAACGCCGACGGGTCAAATGTAAACGATCCAGTTTACGTTCCCGCTGATGCGCTCGATGAAAATGAAATCATCTTCAGCGGCCGGTCCGACGCGCCCGATGCTGACAATTCGGCCGCAGCGCAGGCGCAGCGCATTGCCGACCAGCGCGCTGCATTCGGGCGCTTCATCGAGCGATCGGCGTGTCTTCGGAAGCAGAGAGGCCATATTCTCCCGCGCAACAGCTGTCGCGAGCCCGCGTCTTATACAACTATCGCGGGCGCCCGACATGCATTCCGCATCGGCGGTCGTGAGCTCGAAGCGGGCCTCGATCTGTTCAATCTGCTGAACCTGCTCAATTCAGGCTGGGGTCGCTATCGCGTTTCCGACCCGAGGCTTCTCGAGCACGTCGGTCAAACGGCAGACTCGCAGAGAACGGGTCAGCCAGTTTTCAGATTCGATACGAACCGCCCCCAATGGACCACTCTCACAACCGAATCAGCATTCCAGCTTCAAGTGGGCCTTCGTTATCGATTCTAATTCGGCTCTAGAAACTGAACTTTCTGAACCTCGGGTCACGCTGGAGATCTTCGAACATGGGATCGAAGATGTATTGCGTCGACTGTCCCTCTGCTATGCCTTTCTCGAGCCATTCAAAGGCGTGGCCGTAATCGCCAAGGCCCGCGTAAACGATTCCGATGCCAAATCCGCCTCGACTGTAAGTGCGTTTAGCGAGCATATCGGCGAGAATTTTTCTTGCCTCTTTCTCCCGGCCGCCACGAGCGAGCGCGTAGGCGAGAAAAGACGGAGCGACACTCGAATTCCCGTGGCGGAGGGCCCATTCGAATTCGGCGATCGCTTCAGGCCACATCTTTTTGTACGCGTAGCATTGGCCGCGTATGACGCCGGCAACGACTGCTGGCGGAGTGAGATTCTTCAATGGCGCGAGAATTCTCAATGACTCGTCGCAGCGCTTGTTCATGTTGAGCGCAAGAGCAAGCTCACGAATAGCTGAATAAGAAAGCGGATCAGTTGCGACGCCTGCACGCGCCTCGGCAAGCTGCTCCGCTTTGCGCCCGGTGTGCATGTAAATGCGCGCAAGACCTTCGTGCGCGCGAGGCGCCGCCGGATTCAGCGCGATTGCAGTCTTCAGCTCCGCCTCGGCGCGGTCCAACCTGTTTGCTCCCAGTAACGCCCATCCGAGCGCAACGTGGGCTTCAGGGAGTGAATCATCGAGGGCGACAGCTTTGACCGCCGCGCTTTCTGCGCGCGCGAACCATTCGCGCAGGGCCGCATTACTGTTACCAATCTGGAGATACATCCGCGCGAGTCCGGCATAGGCGCCGGCAAAAGCGGTGTCGACCTGAATCGCTTTTTTGAAGTACTCGATTCCCTGCCGGGTTCCGGCGTTGGTGCGCAAGAGCGACACATCCATCCCACGCAGATACCATTCGTAAGCGGCAAGGCTCGGCGTGTAACGTGATGGCGTTGTTCTCTGGCGTCCACGCTGAGGCGAGGCATGGAGCTCGCTCGACACACGCGTCGAGATTGTATTCTGGACGTCGAATATATCGCTCATGTCACGATCGAATACTTCCGACCATTGCGTCGATCCGTCTCGTGTATCGATCAGGCGAACCTGCATTCGAAGGTGGGATCCGTTCTTCTGCATTGTTCCGTCGAGCATGTTCGCGATACCGAGACTTTCGGCAATCGCGCGTGGATCCCTGCGTATTCCCTTGCTGCCTGCGACGGACGCGCCTGGCACAACACGAAGATTCGTAATTGCTGCCAGCCTCGCTATGAGGTCTGCCGTCACTCCGTCGGAGAACGACTCACCACCACTGTCAGCGCTGAGATTGACAAACGGCATTACCAGCAACGACCGCTGAGGGACAGGTGCGATTGAACTCGCCTCGATTCCTTTCGGAGCTGGCCTCCCATAAAACGTGAACGCACCAATAGCGGCGAGGACAAGTGCTGCGGCACTGATGCTGGTCACAGCGGCAATCCTTCGATTCCGGCGCGGATGCCGGATCTTTATTGCATCGAGCTCACTGATGATCGATTCTGCGGAAGCCGGCCGCGCGTTACGGTCCTTCTTCATGCATTGCTCTACCAGCTCAACGAGCGCGGCTGGAAGACCCGAGCGCGTGAGGCGGGCAGGCGCATGGCTTCGCTGGAGCTCGATGGTCTCCAGCGGAGTCGCTGCGGAAAAAGGATTGCTGCCTGCGAGCATCTCGTACATCACGAGACCCGCAGCGTAAATATCGATGCGATGGTCGCCTGAGCTTTCCTCCCGCATCTGCTCAGGCGCCATGTAGCCCGGAGTTCC
>DASUXX010000185.1:0-4342 GCA_036377755.1 Gemmatimonadaceae bacterium | reverse complement strand
GCAGTTCATGCCTCGGCGCGAGGCGAAGAAGAAAAACTGCAGCAGGGACTTCATCGGCTTCATGATGAAGATCCATGCTTCCAGACTCACTATAACGCGGAGACGCACGAGACCATCGTTGCAGGTCTTGGCGAGCGGCATCTCGATGTCGTGATGTCGCGGCTCAAGAGAAACTTTGGAGTAACAGGCGAGCTCAAGAAACCGCAGATCGCGTATCGCGAGACGATTACGGGAAAAGGCGACGGACAAGGCCGACACAAAAAACAGTCGGGCGGAAAGGGCCAGTTCGGTGACTGCTGGATCCGCATGGCACCGACGCACCGCGGCGCGGGCTACACGTTCGTCAACTCCATCGTCGGCGGATCGATTCCGTCGAAGTTTATTCCTGCAGTCGATAAAGGAGTGCAGGAAGCATCAGCACGCGGAGTTCTCGCGGGGTATCCGCTGGTTGATTTTCAGGTCGAGCTTTATGACGGATCGTATCACTCCGTTGACTCGAACGAAATGTCGTTCAAGCTCGCGGGCATTCTCGCATTCAAGACAGTTGCGCAGAAGTGCAAGCCGATTCTGCTCGAGCCGCTCGAAGAAGTCGAAGTCACCACTCCCGATCTCTATCTAGGCGACGTCCTCGGCGACATCTCCGCGCGGCGCGGACACATACTCGGCACGGATTCCCTTCCCGGTGGAAAGTCCAAGATTCGCGCGGTTATTCCGCAGGCAGAGATGCATCTCTATGCCACCGATTTGTTCTCGAAGACTCACGGACATGGAACGTTCGTGCAGCGCTTCAAGGGATACGAGCAGATGCCTGCCGAGGCGAGCCAGAAAGTCATCGCGGAAAACCGCGACATGAAAGAGGCAGTCAACGAGTAACGCGTGGAAGAAAATCCGCTGTACATCATTCGAACTTTTTCAAAGGATGTCGATGCCCGGCTCGCTGAAGCTGTACTCGAAGCGAATGGCATCGACTCGATCATCATCGGCGACAACGCGGGTGCATGGCTGTCGTATCTCGACTCGCTGCACCCGATACGCCTTGCAGTAAAACAGTCCGATGTCGAGGATGCATTGAAGATCCTCGACTCGGACGTCAGCGAGCAATCAGGCGGCTGAAATTATCGGAGAGCTCGTTGGCGCGGCGCGTTGAGAATTCTCCGAGGCATCGCGCGCGTGGACGGGCCCACAATGCTCCCTCCTTTCCACGCCCTCGCTTGCGGCATTCGTTGTCGCGATAGACCAGCCACGATCGCTGCGCAATTCGAAGCTTCTCGACAGATGGCGGATCCTTCGCGCCGGGTGCGACGTTTTCCTGTCGCCGCATCTCGGTAATCAGCGCGCGATACGTTCTGTTGAGACGCGCATCGGCCGATGCAAGAAGCACCCGGATGCACTCGGATTGATTCTCCTTTGAAGGTGACGTGCACGCGCGAGTGCCACTCAGCTTCTTTGCAGCGGCCGGCGGGGTGCTTGCTGTTTTTGCGTCCGATGCTGGAGGCGTTGGCGAAGAAGTAGCCGGTGGTGACGATGTGACAGCAGGTTCAGGCTTCGGCGCAGCGGACGTCACCGGACTCGTCGGTGTAACACCAGTCGGCGCAGGGGAACCGGCAGGCTTGCTCGATAGAGCAGTATCCTGCTCGGCAGCACCCGGCTCGCGGTAAGCGCCGATCGAATCGACGAGAAGAGTATCGCGATTTGCGAGGGCGAGGTCTGCTGCCAGGGCCGAGTCGGCCGCGAATTCATCCGCGGTTTTCGATGGACTTCCCGAGTCGCAGGCAAATGCGAGCATTGCAATTGCTATTGTCGCCGCGACGCGTGACTGTCGCCAGATTATCATTCCGCAGCTGGTACCCGGTACCGTGTTTCTGTTTTTCAAACGCTCTGTCCTAATTCTGGAAAGGGACCAATAATGTTATCGAGATCACGTCTTGCCGCGACAGCAATTTCATTTCTTGCCGTTGGCGCGGCTGGAGCCTGCGCATCCGCATCCGCGGGAGAGGCTCCTGTTATTCCTGATGGCCGTACCGAAACCACGGTCTACCTCGTACGGCATGGCGAGAAAATGTCGGAGACCGATCGCGACCCCGACCTGAGCGACAAGGGACGGGCTCGAGCGGAGTCACTCGCGGTTGCCCTGCGTGATTCGGGGGTGAACATGATCATCACGACCGACCTGAAGCGCACAATGCAGACGGCGGCCCCGCTCGCAAAGCTGCGCCACATTACGCCGAAGGTGATCCCGATCGGAATGTCGGTCCAGTCTCACATGAACAGGGTAGTGGACGAGATCAAGTCGCACGAGGGCGCGACGATTCTCGTCGTGGGCCACAACAATACGATCGGCCACATCGCATCGAAGCTGGCAGGCGGCAACATCGGGGACCTTTGCACCGATGAGTACGCGAATCTCATCATCATCTCGATGACAAAGGGGAGGGTCGCAAAGATTCTTCTCGAGTCGTACGGGGTTCCCGATCCCCCATCTGGCTCGTGCCCGCACTTGAGAGATCGATAACGAGGCGCGCGGATTCGGAAACGACGTGGCGCTCACGCGCAGTACAACGGCGCGGCGCACTTCAACGACGCGGCGCTCACGCGCGCTTGTAGCCTGTAGCAGCTTTAGCGCTTGGCCCTTAGCGTGCTAAGACAGAACTGCGCCGTTAGCTAATTAGCAGCAAATAGCTAACGGCGCAGTTCCGTTTTAGCACCCTAAGGGCCAGGCGCTAAAGCTGCTACAGGCTACGAGCGCGCGTGAGCGCCGCGTCGTTTCCGTTTAATCCGTCGCCAGACCTAGAACTGAAGTTTCAATCCGGCAGACAATGCGATGTTATGCGTTGTCTTAGCATCGTAATCGATGCCCGCTGCTTCCTTCACATCGAACTTTCCGATGTAGTCCTTCGCAAAAAGTCTGAGCCCGATGTTCTGAGCAATCGGCACATCAGCGCCGAGCCCGGCGTTGACTGCGAGGTTGGTTGCTTTGCTGCTGATCCCGGCAACCTTCACATCGTAGCTCATTCCACCTGCGCCAACCTGAACGAACGGAGTGATCGAGCGCTGGCCCGCTGATGTCGCGGCGGTGAGCTGCAATCCCGCGTCGTACATCCAGATCTCGCTCTTTCCGAAATTGATTCCGCCAATGATCGGCAGACCAAAGCGGAGGTCTGGCTGGGAATACGCGACGTTGCCGACAACCGATAGCACCGATCCAAGAGGCAGGTTGCCCTGAAGGCCGAACACTGATCCGCTCGATGACGTGAGCGAAGTGCCGAGTGGTCCGTCGACGATGTCGCCGAACATCATGTAGCCTGCGTACGGCGAGAGCGACGGTGCCGGAACCGCTGACTCCGCGGGAAGCCGCCGGGTCGATCTGCGCTGCCCTTCGGCCGTCCCTGCTGAGAGAGCGAACGCGGCGGCGAGTCCGGCAACGACAAGTTTTCTATTCATGATATGGAACTCCTTAAAGCTGAGATTTGATGGCATACCATATCAGCACAGGAAGGACCGACCCGCCGCACACTGTCCAAGTCGTTGTCAGTTCACGCTTTAGCCGTAACGGTGGGCAACCGTGAAATCGCGAAATGTCATCACACGTGGACGACTTTTGTCGCACCCGCGGGACAAATTTTTTTCTTGTCAGTCGAATGTGAGCTCGAGCGATTCGCCAGGCTCGAGTGATTTCCAGCGCGACATGAGATCGCGAAGACGATGTCGCATATCATCGAGCTCGTCGCTAGTGACAGGTCGGCGCTCGGGATTCCCAATTCCCTCCAGCACAGCAACGACCTCGTCGTTATACGACGCGGCGGTGAAGCTCGAGCCCGGCATCAGATCATTCTGAAGGCGGCTGACCAGCGCTTCAACAAGATTTGCCTGAGGCGGAAACCGCTTCGATGCGCCTTTTACCGCGAAGTCGGATATGTCCCACCCGTCGCGGACGAGACCGTAAAACGCGTTCGGAATTTTCAGGGTTGTTTCGACGACGTAATGCGTCATGTCGTGAATCGGGAAATAATCGCTGACCTTTGTCCAGGTTGTCGTCCCGTTGTCACGGATGCATGTCAGGGTTGCCGGCCCATCCCGGCCTTTTGTGATTCGAATCAACATTTCGCGAGTAAGATGTGTTCTGTTTTTGCCGGTAGCAGGTAGCCGATAGCCGACGTCCGATGCCGGAGACCGGCAACCGACGACCCACCGCCCGTAGTTTCAAAACTGCTGCTGCCTGACGCCGGCGACCGGTCTCCGGCATCGGACGTCGGCTATCGGCTACCTGCTACCGGCAAAAACAGAACACATCTTACTCGCGAAATGTTGATTCGAATCACAAAAGGCCGGGATGGGCCGGCAA
>DASUXX010000184.1:0-7384 GCA_036377755.1 Gemmatimonadaceae bacterium | reverse complement strand
CGATCGTCGCGAGCGCCGTCCCGGGCGCCTCACTGGACGTAGCGCCTTCGCTCGTAACCGTAGTTGTCGGCGGGCTCGCAGTTGTCTGCATCATCACTGCATGCACAGCGAAATATCCGGCGCGTCCTGCGATCCTCTCGCTTGCCGGAATGTGCGTGATTGTCTGGTCGCCGCGCATGAGCCTGCCGTACGGCGGCGGCGTAGAGATGCACGTGCTCGATGTAGGGCAGGGTGACGCCGTGCTCGTTCGCACCGATCGCGGGCGATGGATTCTGTTCGACGCCGGCCGCACATGGCGGACTGGTGACGCGGGTCGCTCGAAGATTCTTCCGTATGTCAATGCACGCGGAGGATCGCTCGAGGCGTTCATCCTCTCGCACGCGCATGCGGATCATATCGGTGGCGCAGCCACGGTCATTCGGGCGCTGCATCCCCGATATTTTTTCGACGCCGCTTTTGCGCAGGGCAGCGCAGTGTATCAGAGCACTCTAAGCATTGCAGACAGTACGCACACTCGCTGGAGCCGCATTAAACCGGGCGAGACATTCACTGTCGATGGAGTCGCGGTCCGGTTTCTTGCGCCCGATTCTGCCTGGACCGCCTCGCTCAGCGATCCAAATGAGGCAAGCACAATCGCTCTCGTCGAATATGGCAGTGCGCGGTTTCTACTGACTGGTGATGCAGAACGCGATGAAGAGCGATGGCTCCTGGATCATGCGTTCGACGACCTGAGTGCGGATGTGCTCAAGGTTGCGCATCATGGGAGCTCAACGAGCAGCACTGACGAATTCCTTCGCGCCGTGCATCCCTCGCTCGCAGTGATTTCGGTTGGCGCTGATAATCGTTACGGTCACCCGAGCGCGGACGTGCTGGCGTCGCTCGCCAGAGTCGGGGCCCGAAGTGTGCGAACAGACCAGAGCGGCACGATCGTAATAAGAACCGATGGACGGCGCATCACCTACCAAGCAGGCGGTGAGACCTGGGATATTTCGCGAAAGTGAGGGATGCTCTCCTCGGGCAGTCGATTGCACTCCCTGATGAGGTCACATTCAGCTGGCCGGAGCTCGTCGAGCTGAGATTCCGACGTGGCGGGCTTCCGCTGCGCATTGGAGGGTTGCTCCTCGGGCAATCGACTGTTGCTGCGATAACACTCGGGCGCACGATTTTCGTTGCATCGGGAACTCGATTGCATCCTGAGCTTTTGCTTCACGAATACAGGCACGTTCAGCAGTTCGCAGAGAGCAAAACTTTTCCCCTCCATTACATTTGGGAGAGTCTGCGGCGCGGATACCACGCGAATCGGTTCGAAGCTGATGCGCGCCAGTATGCGGAGCGCCGTATTGCACAGGTCAACGAACCGGGTTTGCGAGAGGATGTCTAACGTGGTGAGGCACACTGCAACATCAGTTGTAACAATCGAGCGCTTCATCATCGAGCAGGAGAAGCTGCATCCGGAAGCGAGTGGGGAGCTGTCCGGGCTACTCTACGATCTCGCACTCGCTGCAAAAATGATCGCGAACAAGGTCCGCAGTGCAGGCCTTGCCGACATTCTCGGATCTGCTGAGAGCCAGAATATTCAGGGCGAGACGCAGCAAAAGCTCGACGTCATCGCGAATGAGATAATCATCAAGGCAGTCGATCACGGCGGCCGGCTTTGCGCGCTCGCATCTGAAGAAGAGCCATCGATTATCGAGATCCCGGCGAATTTCAAATGTGGCAAATACTGCCTGCTCTTCGATCCGCTCGACGGATCGTCGAACATCGACGTCAATGTTCCTGTCGGAACCATCTTCTCCGTTGTTCGCAAGATCACGCGCGGCGAGCGTGGCGAGATGGAAGACATGCTCCAGCCGGGCCGTCGCCAGGTCGCCGCGGGCTACGTGATTTACGGCTCGAGCACAATGATGGTTTATACCACCGGTCAGGGAGCGCATGGGTTCACGCTCGATCCACAGCTCGGTGAATTCCTGCTGTCTCATCCCAACATCACAATTCCGCCGATTGGACGCTATCTCTCGGTGAACGATTCATACGAGCAGCACTGGTCAGAAGACGTTCGCGCACTTATGCGCCGTTATCGCGGGCTCGACAACAAGCGCAAGGCGATGAACGTCCGCTATGTCGGGTCGCTCGTCGCGGATTTCCATCGCAACCTGCTTGGCGGCGGATTGTTCGCTTATCCCGCGAACGCTATCAAACCGAAAGGCAAGCTGCGGCTTCTCTACGAAGCGAATCCGCTTGCATTCATTGTCGAGCAGGCAGGTGGTGCGGCGACTGATGGAACGGGAAGGATTCTCGATATCCAGCCCACAGACCTGCACCAGAGAACACCCCTTTACATCGGCAGCAAGAGCGACATCGACATCGCTTCATCGATGCTCGGCGAGCCCGCGTCGGAAGAGATGCCGTTAGCCGCCCGATGACAGCAAGCGGCGGTGACGCCGCCGACAAGACAACACCATCGGGAATTCCGGTAAAGACAGTTTACCGGCCATCGGATTCCACTGTCGAATACGAGAACGACCTCGGCGAGCCAGGACAATGGCCATTTACGCGCGGCGTTCAGCCAACGATGTATCGCGGCCGGCTGTGGACCATGCGCCAGTACGCCGGATTCGGCACAGCGCGCGAGACCAACGAGCGCTTCCGACATCTCCTCGCTGCGGGTCAAACGGGATTGTCCGTTGCGTTCGATCTCCCGACGCAGATGGGACTCGATTCCGATTCGCCGAGGTCGCATGGCGAAGTAGGCAGGGCGGGTGTTGCGATCGACACCGTCGACGACATGCGCCGTCTTTTCGACCAGATCCCGCTCGATACTGTGTCGACGTCGATGACTATCAACGCAACGGGCGCGATTCTGCTCGCGATGTACATCGTGACTGCGGAGGAGAACGGTATTTCGCGCAAGGTGCTCAACGGCACCATTCAGAATGACATTCTCAAGGAATACATCGCGCGCGGCACCTACATCTATCCGCCCGAGCCAAGTCTGCGGCTCATTGCCGATGTGTTCCGGTTCTGCGCGGAGGACGTACCAGGCTGGAATCCGATTTCGATCTCCGGCTATCATATTCGCGAAGCCGGCGCGACTGCAGTTCAGGAGCTCGCGTTCACTCTCGCCAACACGCTCGAGTATGTGAAGAGAGCCATCGAAGCCGGGCTCGCTGTCGATTCGTTCGCGCCTCGCCTCTCATTTTTCTTTGCGGCGCACAACGATCTGTTCGAGGAGATCGCGAAATTCCGTGCTGCGCGGCGCATGTACGCGCGGTTGATGCGTGAGCGATTTGGCGCATCTGATGCGAGCTGCCGCCTGCGTTTTCATACACAGACCGGTGGCGTGACGCTTACTGCGCAGCAGCCGCTCAACAATGTTGTGCGGGTGACGGTTCAGGCGTTGTCAGCGACGCTCGGTGGCACTCAATCATTGCACACCAACGGGTACGACGAGGCGCTTGCGCTTCCAACCGCCGAGGCTGCAACCCTGGCCCTCAGGACGCAGCAGATACTCGCATTTGAGTCTGGTGTCGCTAACACCGTCGATCCTTTGGCGGGCAGCTACTACGTCGAGTCTCTCACTGACGAGCTCGAGCGTAGAGCAATGGAGCTGATCGAGAAATCCGATTCGCTCGGCGGATCCGTGGCTGCAATCGCCGATGGATTTTTCCAGGAGGAGATAGGCCGCAGCGCATACGATCATCAGATGCGCGTCGAGGCCGGCTCCACAGTCGTGGTGGGTGTCAACCGCTTCTCCGATGCGAACGAAATTCCCTCCGTGCCGGCTCCGGATTACTCCAGTCTCGAGAGGGATCAGGTTGCCGCACTCGCAGAGCTGCGTGCATCCCGCGACAACGGGAAGGCCGAGACTGCACTCGCAGAGCTGGCGCGCTGCGCGGCAGGCCTTATGGGTGACAGTGATCGCGCGCAGATGATGCCCGCGATCATCGATGCTGTAAAAGCTCGCTGCAGTGTTGGGGAGATCTCAGATGCGCTCCGAAACGTATGGGGCGTTTACTCGCCTTCGGGCTGAAAATCCGCTTAATAGAATCGTTACAGGCAGGCATCCGAAAAGCATTTCACGCAAAGTAGATTGGCAGTTGCATGACCCTCGCACCACGACACCGTCCCACCGGCACTCTTCGCTTCAGCGACGGATCCAGGTTCACCGCGCGCGGAGCCGCGCGCGAATTCGGCGCTCGCGCGTTGACCACTTTCTATCGGCGAATGCTTTTCCTCTCATATCAGCTCGAGGGAATCCGCATTCCAGCCTACAATGCCGCGATTGACGCGCGATTCTCGATTCTGCGTGCAGATGAGGTCGATGCGTACATGGCGTTCAAGCCGCGGGCGATCAAGCGTGAAACCGAGAGGCGGATCTCACGCGGGGACCGTTGTTTTATCTCGTGGATTGACGGACGCATCGTCGACGCCTGCTGGACGGCGACCGGGAACATTTACGTGCCATACATGAATCGCACGCTGCACGTCCCTGAAGGCGACGTTTACAGTTACGACTCCTATACGCTTCCCGAGTATCGCGGACGCGGATTATACATGGCCCGGAATTCCTTCACCGCAATCACGACTCAGTCAGAGGGCTTCCGGAGAAGCATCGCACTCGTCGCGTATGAGAATTATTCCGCATGGCTGATTCTCACCCGTTCGGGACTCAAGACTCTTGGTGCCTATCATTACCTGAGGACTCCGATGCGCGGTATTTACTGGGAGACCACTGAGCCGGGTGCCGCGCTGCCAGAGATGAGCGCCGCTAATGAGAAGAGCAGACGCGTGGCGCAGCCCGTCAGCATTCCCTCGGAAACTTGACTGCGTCAGCCAGGCTGTCAGGGCCGCCACGTCGAGTACTGACAGGAAATCTCCGGGATTTCAGTCTCGATCCACTCAAGTTTCTAACTGAAACGTCAAACCAGTTCGGCCCGGTTGCATCGCTGCGATTCGGCCGCATGCGCGCGTTTTTGGTCAGCGATCCGGGAATGATCGAAGAGATCCTCGTAAAGCGGCGCAATGATTTTGTGAAAGCCGCCGCAATTCGAAAGCAGCGTAAGCTGTTCGGCAGCGGGCTTCTCATCAACGAAGGAAATTCATGGGCGCGTCAGCGCCGGCTCACGCAGCCTGCGTTTCATCCGGGCAATCTCGGCGTATATGTGCAGCCGATTCTCGACCACACGCGTCGCGCTCTCGACCGATGGAAAACAACACCGACGATCGATGTTCATGAGGAGATGAAAGACCTGCTCATGTCGATCGCAGCAGAATGTCTCTTTGGGCCGGAGGTAGCTCCTGAAGCAGCACGCATAGGTGCAGCAGTCGAAGCGGCGATGGATCAATACGCCTCTCGTCGAGGTGCAGCGCGATTGCTGCCGGAATGGATCCCACTCGAGGAAACGCGCCGCTACATCGCCGGTGTGAAAGAGCTCGACGAGTTCGTCGCAGAAACGGTTGCACGCCGGCGCGAGAGCAAAGCTGAGCGCAAGGATTTACTGGGGATGCTGCTCGCTGCGCGCGATGAGAATGGATCGTCGATGTCGCCGCGCCAGCTTCGTGATGAAGCGATCAACCTGTTTGTCGGCGCATTCGACACTCCGTCGCTTACGATGTCATGGACCTGGTATCTGCTCGCGCTGCATCGTGAAATCGCTGACAGACTTCATGAGGAATCCGATAACGCAGTTCCCGGTGAGACGTCTACCATGCCATTCACGCAGCTGGTGCTGCGCGAATCGATGCGGCTCTATCCGCCGGCCTATCTCCTGGGGCGAGAGGCGATACGGGATACGCAGCTTGGCGATGCGAATATTCCCCGCGGATCGACCGTGCTCATCTCGCAATGGGTAATGCACCGTCATCCATCGTACTTCGAGAGACCTCTCGATTTCATTCCTGAGCGGTGGAAGAACCAGCCGTCACTGCCGCGCTTCGTATACTTCCCATTTGGTGCAGGCCCGCGGGTGTGCATCGGCGCTGCGCTCGCAACTCTCGAGCTGACTCTCGTTCTCTCGATGATCGCGCGCGAAATGCGATTTGAGCTCGTATCGAATGAAGAGATTGTTCCGCATGCGACTATGACACTGCGGCCGCGTGGCGGAGTGCACGCGCGGGTCACGCGCCGGTGACTGTCGCCGTCAGGGAGCTTCGCGAGCCGGGGACCGACGAATGGACGCAGGTCGCCGTAGAGTGGATCGAGACTGCGCCGCAAAAACTGTGGAGACGGCATAGCGATCTCGTGAACACGATGCTGCTCGAGCGGTGGATGCCGCGCGAAAAAGTCGCACGCATCCTTAAAACGGACCTGTTCGATGAAGTCGTTGCAAAAGGCGTGTATCCAATGCTTGCCACCAGAGGCGATTCCGTTCTGGCGCTCGACATTTCACCGATGGTCTCGATCGCTGCGCGGAAGCGGTATCCGCGACTCGAGACAATGGGCGCCGACGTGCGAGCGCTCCCGCTTGCCGATGATTCTGTCGATGTGATCGTTTCGCTTTCGACGCTCGATCACTTTCACGGGCAAGACGAGATTCACCGGGCATTGCTGGAGTTATTCAGGGTCCTCGCACCCGGTGGCACTCTCATTATGACTCTTGACAATCCTGCGAATCCGATCGTCGCGCTGCGCAACAAGCTTCCGTATCGATTGACTCATTCACTGCGACTCGTTCCGTATCCTGTCGGCACCACGTTGATGCCTCGAGCCGCATGCGATGCGGTTGCTCGCGCAGGTTTCAAGGTCGATCGATGTTCCGCGGTGATGCACGCACCCCGCGTTGCTGCGATTCCAGCGATGAATGCTGCGGATAAGCGGAACTGGAGCAGCTTTCAGTCATCGCTTCTCAAGGCGGCTATCCGTTTTGAGAAACTCGAACGGTTACCAACCCGGTTTCTCACCGGCCACTTCATCGCCATCCGCGCGAGAAAGCCGACCTCGTAATTAAGATCGCTACTGGAACTCGAGAATGCGGACAACTGCTCTGCCGCGCGGAACACACGGAAGGGGCACGGACCACACGGAAAAACCCAAACTCCAGCGTGGTCGACGATTAACAAAGAAAATATTTTTGGTTGTTCTTCGAGAGTGTCAGCGCTCGGTATTAGAGCGGACTTTCTTCCTTTTCCGTGTCTTCCGTGCCCGTTCCGTGTCTTCTGTGCGGCAGAGCAGTTGTCCGGGCAGTCTTCGGCCAAACCAGCAAATGGTCGAGGCGCAGCAAACGCACAAACTTGAGACGAGGTGGCTGGGCGCCTAACTTTGATGGCTCGCGCGTTCTTGTAATTTCCTTCCGCATTGATGAATGCCGCTGTACGAGTTTCGCTGCCCCAGCGGGCATAACTTCGAAAAATTCTACCGGTCAATCAGCTCGGCTCCTTCGGAAGA
>DASUXX010000183.1:0-2237 GCA_036377755.1 Gemmatimonadaceae bacterium | reverse complement strand
TAACCTGTTGATCACATTAAAACGGCCCGCAAAACTCGCGGGCCCGCTCGATCCTGTTCAGTGAATAATCTAATCCCTGTGCAGACCGCCTCTCAACAGCATTCGTCCCGTTGGTTCAGTTCAGCGCTGCCACGCAGCCGGATCGATCATGCCCGAGTGCCAGGCGGGATCCCATACCAGGACCGTCTCGACAGCATTTACACCGTCGACCAGGCATGCCGCTGACCGGATTCCCTGGGTAATAATGGCCTCCATCGGGCAACCCGGCGTCGTAAGAGTGTGCGTCACGGTCACTGTAGAACCATCGATAGCAACATCGTATACAAGGCCAAGCGTCACGATGTCCAGACCAATCTCCGGATCGATTACGGTCGTGAGCGCGTTGAGCAATGCCTGAGCTTTCGCATCGTCTTGGCTGCGAGGTCCGCCCTGCGATAGGTTCTGATTATCGATCATGATCAATCCTCGCTCTCATCTCCTGCCTGAGGTGTGACGGTTGTCACGCACATTGAACCATCACGTTGCTATGGATGCTGAGTCGCCGAGCGCAGCTGAGCTCCTTTCACAAGTTCCTCTTTTTTCTTCGCTCGATAAGCAGGCACTCGAACGATTGGCCCGCCGATCGGTCTCAAAGTCATATCCAGCCGGACACGTGCTCTTCACGACGGGTGAGCCGTGCAAGGGCCTGTTTATCATCGAGTCCGGGAAGGTCAGAATCTATCGGACGAGCCCTTCAGGCCGGGAGCAGATATTACATAATGAAGGACCCGGAAGGGCCGTTGCGGAGCTTCCGCTAATCGATGGCGGACCCTACCCTGCGTCTGCGATAACGGCTATCGAGTCCCGGCTGTTCTTTGTTCCACGCGGAGAGTTCGAGGCGCTGTATCGCGAAAATCCCGATGTCGCAGCATCCATAATTCAGGACCTTGGAAAGCGGCTTCGCCAGCTCGTGCACCTCACGGAGACGCTCGCATTTCGCGACGTCGCGGCACGCCTTGCGCTTTTTCTCGCTCAGCAGGCGGAAGAACACGGCACGCCCACCGACGAAGGCATCGAGCTGCTGCTGGATCGCACCCGTGAGGAGCTGTCATTCGAGCTTGGAACGGCACGCGAATCGGTTTCACGCGCGTTCCGGAAGCTCGTCGGAAAGAAAATCATTTCAACGCGCGGAAGGCATCGCATTCTGATTGCAGATCTTCGTGCGCTGCGAGCGTTCAGCCGGCCGGGAGCTCGACCCAGATACGAATAGCGTGACGTAAAGAGACAACCGTCACGTTTTCCGACAATCAATGTCGGCATTGTCTTCAAGAGCCATCAGAGAGGACAATGAAACACCAGTCGACGGAGACAATCGCTCCTGCGATCACACCGGAGAGCGTGACTGCTGCGCTGAGCCGCGTGCCCTACCCTGGTCTCAGTCGCGATCTCGTGACCTTCGGGATGGTGCAGCACGTATCCGTATGCGGAAGTCTTGTCAAAGTCCGCCTTGCCCTGAGAGTGCGTGACGAGTCCGTTCCGCAGCGGATTCGTGCTGCTGTTACAGATGCGGTCGAAGCCCTCGGAGCCGCCGAGGTGAACGTCGAGATAGTACCGCCTGACGTGGCTCCTGTGGCGCGGCCGCCTCGGGCACCGACTGATCCATGGAGCCATCAGGTGAGGCTTGCCGCAGTGAAGCACGTGGTTGCAGTCGGTGCCGGCAAGGGCGGTGTCGGCAAAAGCACCGTCGCTCTCAATCTTGCGCTGGCCCTCCATCGCGAAGGTCTTCGCACTGCCCTTCTCGACGCGGACATATACGGGCCCAGTCTCCCGATACTCCTCGGAGCGGAACATGGCGCAACGGAAGTGAGAATGACGCCGGAGAAGTTCATCGTCCCGATTGTCGCGCACGATATCCCGCTGATCAGCTTCGGATATTTCCTTGGCGAGGAGTCACCCGCAATCTGGCGAGGCCCCATGGTATCGAAAGCCGTCAAGCAGTTTGCGCGCGGGGTGGCCTGGCCGGAGCTGGACATTCTCGTGGTCGATCTGCCACCGGGCACTGGCGACGTCCCGTTGAGTCTCGCCCAATCCATAGTGCTGTCGGGCGCAATCATAGTTACTCAACCGCCGAGAGTTGCGGCCGCAGAAGCGATGAAGGCTGGCGCAATGTTCAAGAGTCTCGAGGTTCCGGTACTCGGAGTTGTAGAGAACATGACAGGACCCTTTGGCAGCGGAGCCGGACAGACGGTAGCGTCGAT
>DASUXX010000182.1:0-8570 GCA_036377755.1 Gemmatimonadaceae bacterium | reverse complement strand
CGGAAATCCTGATGGCGAAGCTGCCGGTTATGACCTGCGCGGGGCGTTCATCGGATCAGAGGGATGCTTCGGCATTGCGCTCGATGTCACTGTTCGTCTCACGCGAAAGCCGGCAGCGGTGCGCACGATGCTCGCCGATTTCACGTCGGTAGACGACGCGGCGCACGTCACATCGGCGATTATCGCGTCAGGCATTGTCCCCGCCGCGCTCGAATTCATGGATGCACCGACGATTCAGGTCGTTGAATCGTCAGTATACGCCGCAGGGTATCCGGCAGATGCTGCAGCTGTACTGCTCGTCGAGCTGGATGGAACAGCGGAAGGCGTCGATGCCGATCGAGACAAAGTTCGTGAGCTGTGCATCTCCGGCGGCGCTCGCGATGTGAAGGTCGCCCGGAACGATTCAGAGCGCGCGCGACTCTGGCAGGGTCGCAAGAAAGCTTTCGGTGCAATGGGGCGGATGGCTCCCCACCTCGTCGTTCAGGATGCTGTTATACCGCGAACGCGTCTCGCCGAGGTTCTGGAGAAGATTCGCGAGATTGGCGAGAAGAATCGCGTCACTGTGTGCAACGTCTTTCACGCGGGTGATGGTAACCTTCATCCGAACATCCCGTACAACGCAGATAATCCTGACGAAGCGGATCGCGTTCATAAATCGATGGGCGAGATCATGCGCGCATGCGTTGAATCGGGAGGCAGCATCACCGGTGAGCACGGAGTTGGGCTCGACAAGATCGGCTACATCGAGCTGATCTTCTCCCCTGACTCACTCGCCGCGATGTGCCGGCTGCGCGAAGTGTTCGATCCTGATCGACGCGCCAATCCCGGCAAGGTGGTTCCGATTCATTCGTGCCAGGAATGGCGCGCGTCTCCCGCAGGCCGCGCATGACATCGATGACATCGATGACATCGGTCGCGATCGCAGCAAACCCCATCAAGGAAACCGTCGACGACGCAATTGCGTCATCGACACCGCTGCGCACCTCGGGTCGCTCTCACTGGATCGATGCGGGACGGCCTGTAAACGCAACTCGCATCGCTTCGCTCACTGCGCATTCGGGCATCGTCGATTATGTACCTGGCGATCTCACAATCACTGTGCGAAGCGGAACCACACTGAAAGAAATCGAGGAGGTCACACGCGCCGAAGGACAGTGGCTCCCTCTCGATCCCTTCGGATCCCGGGACGGAACGATCGGAGCCACAATCGCGACAGGATCGTTCGGGCCCCTCGCAACTGGATTCGGACGCGCACGTGACCTCGTTCTCGGAATTGAGTTCGTTACCGGTGAAGGAAAGATCGTTCGGGGCGGCGGGAGAGTCGTAAAGAATGTTGCCGGTTTCGATCTCGTTCGATTGGTAACCGGATCGTGGGGGACGCTCGGCATAATCACTGAGGCAACGCTCCGGCTTTATTCCGCTCCCGCGACTACAATCACACTCGCACTCGGGGTCTCTGACAACGCGACTGCGCTTCAGCAGCGCATCAACAACGTGCTCGAAGCACCGGGAATTCCCTTTTCCGTTGAGCTTGTCGACTCACGACTTTCCGCAAAGCTCGGCATCGCTGAAAAACAACAGCTCCTCATCAGGCTCGGCGGCAATGCCGCCGCAGTGAATGCGCAAAGATCTGCGATGGAATCGCTCGGTGGTGCGCGAATTATCGATGCCCGCGTGTGGGACACGCTTCGCACATTCGAAGATGAGATTGGCGACAATCCGCCGATCGTTATTCGTGTGTCCGGTGTACCACAAAGGGTGGGACAGATCTGGTGTGATCTTCAGAAGGCGATCGAAGCACAGGGATACATGCACGCTACGCCTTCGCTTGGAATCGTTCGATGCGTTCTTCCGGCATCGGCACCTCGCGAGGTTATCTCACGCGTTGCATCGATCAGCGCGACCGTGATCTTCGAAAGACTTCCACGTGAGATGTGGAGCGAATTCTCACCGACCGTCACAGGCGATCGCATCTCGCAGCGGGTCAAGCATGCATTCGATCCGCTCGATATTCTCAATCCAGGAATTCTCGGACCGAAGCTGTGAGCGTTTCACTCCACGTACTCGATAATCAGCCTGAGCCGGCTGACGCGCAGCCAGCTTGCGCACTGCCGAACACGCCGCTTGCAGCTGCGCTGCCTGGAATCAATCAGTGCGTACACTGTGGATTCTGTCTTCAGGCATGTCCGACATATCAGGTTCTCGAGGATGAGAACGAGAGCCCGCGCGGCAGGATTTTCCTCATGCGCTCGCTGCTCGAGGGAACTGTCACGCCGCATGACGATCGCGTGCATGCCCACATCGACAGATGCCTGGGATGCAGAGCATGTGAGCCCGCGTGCCCCTCCGGTGTTCCGTACGGCCAGCTCCTCGAGGCAACACGTGCGACGCTTGGAGCGACGCGTCGTCCTGCACTGATCGGACGACTCATACTATTTGTATTCGCGCATCCGCGATTGATGCGGACAGCAATGATGTTGTCGCGACTTCTCGCAGCGACGCCGATTCCCACGATCTTTGAGAAAGTCGCCGGCCGCTTTGGATTCGGCATGGCCATGCTCTCCGCTTCGGGATCTCCGCTCGAGCGCGATCCCTACGAAGTGGACCAGCGCGCAGATCGCGAATCAGTCGCAGTTCTGAAGGGCTGCGTAATGGAAGGTCTGTTCACTGAGACCAATCGCGCGACGGAACGAGTTCTTGGCAGGAATGGCTACGCAACTGTCGATGCCGACGAACAGGCATGCTGCGGCGCGCTGCATGCGCACGCGGGCGATCTCGACAACGCGCGCAGGCTCGCAAGGAGAAACATTGCTGCATTCGAGAAATCCGGAGCGGAGCTCATTGCGGTGAATGCGGCAGGATGCGGAGCGATGATGAAGGAGTATGCCCATCTTCTTCACGACGATCCTGAATGGGCTGATCGCGCAGCGAACGTGAGTGCGAAAGTTCGCGATATCAGTGAGCTGCTTGCAGCAGTCGGGCCCGTCCCGGGAAATCCACTTCCGTTGCGAGTGACTTACGACGCCCCCTGCCATCTCGTTCACGCGCAGCGTATCACGACTCCGCCTCTGGCAGTTCTCGCAGCGATTCCCGGCCTCGAGCTGATTCCACTCCGTGATTCGGAAATGTGCTGTGGTGCCGCGGGCATCTATAACCTGATCGAGCCCGACACTTCGGACGCCGTTCTTGCTCCCAAGCTTTTGAACATCGCCGAGACCGGAGCTTCATATGTTGTGACTGGCAATCCCGGATGTCACATGCAGATCGGAGCTGGTCTGTTACGGAGTGGGATGAAGGCCAGAACCATCCACCCCGTTGATTTGCTCGACGCATCCTACGCCGGAGGATAAATAGGCGACGCGTCGCCTTTTACTTGCTACCCCTCCCACTTCTCGCACCAACCGCGTTAATTGCAAGTATGTACGACGCAAGCGAGTACTCAGCGCTGCGCTCCGGAGCGGTAATCATCGATCGGAGTGATCGCGTCCGAATACGCTTTGGTGGGCCGAGAGCCGCCGAGCTCGTTACCGGCCTCGTCACCAATGATGTTCTCTCGCTTCAGCCGGGACACGGACAGTACGCAGCGGCGCTGACGCCAAAAGGAAAAATCGCGGCAGACCTCCGCATCCTTGCAGACAAGGACGGTCTTCTCACAGATACTTCAGCACGCGCGTCACAGAACTGGCGCGAGATCGTGACGAAGTACATCAATCCGCGAATCTCTCCGTATCGCGACGTTACGGCGGAGACGAGAGACATCGGAATCTTTGGTCCCAAGGCACGCCACGTTGTCGCTGCCGCGACAGGCGCAGATCCGGTTGCACTCGGTGCACTTCATCCATACTCGCACATCGAGGCAGAGCTGCCTGCGGGCAGCATGCTCATCGTGCGAGTCGCCGAGATAGAGGCGGAAGGTTATGAGCTGATTCTTCCCGCCGAATCAGAGAAAGCAGTTCGCGACAAGCTTCTCTCTCATGGTGCGATACCCGGCTCGTCACAGACGTGGCAGGTCGCGCGCATCGAAGCGGGACGTCCTGAGTGGGGAATCGACATGAACGATTCCACCATTCCGCAGGAGGCAAATTTCGATTCGCTCGATGCAATCTCCTATACCAAGGGCTGCTACACGGGGCAGGAGACAGTCGCGCGCGTTCATTTCCGGGGTCATGTCAACCGCTTTCTCCGGCGCGTCCACTTTGTAAGTGCATCGATTCCGCCTTCGAACGCGGAGCTCATCAACGATGCGGGTGAAGTTGTCGGCGATGTGCGGAGTGTCGCGATGTCACCACGTCATGGCGGAGTGGCCATCGCTATGGTGAGGCGCGAAGTTGCGCCTGGCGCGACGCTGCACGCGAGGTGGGATGGCGGCGAGTGCACGGTGCAGATCGCGGCATAGAAACAAAAAAGGCGCGACTCGTAAGTCGCGCCCCCTTTGCAGACCGAAGAAGCTTACTTCTTGGTCGTATCGGCCATTGCGGTCGAATCCTTCTTCGTCGTGTCCATCATCGACGCAGAATCCATCATCTTCATGCCGGTGTCCATGGCTGCCGGAGCTGGTGCCATTGCTGCTCCGGTATCAACCGGGGCTTCATCCTTCTTGGTGCAGGCGGCAAGAGCGAGAACTGCGGCGACGAGAGCAATGCGCTTCATTATCAAATTCTCCAATTTGAGAGGGGGCCAACGTTATTAGACGCCGGTCCGTGCACGCGGTCGCGATGCTCGTCAATGGCGCGGCGAAAAAGTTACCGTGTCAGGAAGTGCTGTCAAGTGTGCACGGGGCTAGATTTCCCCCTTCGACCATAGGCTGGAAGGAGTCTGAATTTGTCGTCGCAGTATCCAGAAACATTTGGCGCGCTCAAGCGATCCCCGTGGGGTTCCCCCGACCGCGCTCTTCGCTCCGTCAAGGATGAGCTGAGATCCAATCTTCTCGCGCGACTCGCACGCGGCGGACCGATTTTCAAGGGCGTGGTGGGCTATGAAGACACTGTCATGCCGCAGATCGTCAATGCCCTGCTCTCCCGGCACAACCTCATACTTCTCGGTCTCCGTGGGCAAGCCAAGTCACGCATCCTGAGATCACTTACGACGCTGCTCGACGACGCAATACCGATCGTCGCAGGAAGCGAAGTCAACGACAACCCATTTGCGCCCATTTCGAAATACGCGCGCAGAATGCTCGATGAATGCGGCGAGGGCACTCCGATCGCGTGGGTCGAGCGTGATGCGCGCTTCGTCGAGAAGCTTGCAACACCTGACGTAACCGTTGCCGACATCATCGGGGATGTCGATCCGATCAAGGCAGCGCGCGGCGGACACATTCTGTCTGATGAGCTGACGATTCACTACGGAATGCTGCCTCGCGCAAACCGTGGAATCTTTGCTTTGAATGAGCTGCCTGATCTCGCTGGAAAAGTTCAGGTGTCGCTGTTCAACATCATGCAGGAAGGCGACGTCCAGATCAAAGGATATCCTGTTCGTCTTCCGCTCGATGTGCTTCTCTGCTTCACCGCGAACCCTGAAGATTACACGGCCCGCGGGAAGATCATCACACCGCTCAAGGATCGCATTGGAAGTGAGATTCAAACTCACTATCCGGAAGCGGTCGAAACCGGAATGGCGATCACCGAGCAGGAAGCATGGACTGATCGCGGGTCCAGACCGGTTCGCGTTCCCGATTTCATCGCTGAAGTAGTGGAGCGAATTGCATTCGAGGCGCGCGAAGACAAGCGCATCGACAAGAGATCAGGTGTATCGCAGCGCATGCCAATAACCGTCATGGAAAACATCGTCTCGAATGCGGAGCGACGTTCGCTTCTCACGAACGAGAAGGAAATTGTTCCGCGCATCGGTGACATCTATGCAGCTCTTCCGGCAATTACCGGAAAGATCGAGCTCGAATACGAAGGTGAGCTCGTCGGCGGCCACAACATCGCGCGCGAGCTGATTCGTCGCGCAGCAGATGCGACCTTCCAGGAGCGCACCGGTGGCGTGAATGCCGACGACATCATCATGTGGTTCGACGGGGGCGGCGCACTCCAGGTCAACGACGATGTCAATGCCGATGCAGTCGTCGATGGCTTCCGCACAGTGCCGGGACTTCTCGGACTCGTCGAGATGACCGCACTCGCCAAGAAAGGCGATTCGCCGGTGACTGCAGCTGCATGTGAGCTCATTCTCGAATCACTCGTCGCGCGTCGCAAGATTTCGCGCACGGACGCGGGCCTGTACGGCCGCTCACACGACGAGAAGCGCAGGCGTCCTTACACGGACTGAATGTCAGTCATCACCATTTCGCGACTGTACGGATCGGGCGGCTCGGAAGTAGCCGCCCTTGTCGCGAATGATCTTGGCTGGTCGCTGCTCGACAACGCGTTCGTCGACGCAGTAGCCGCACGCCTGGGTATCACACCGTCGGAAGTTGCTGCGCGCGAAGAGAGAGTCCCGTCGCTCGTTCAACGCATCGTCGAGACGATGGCCCTCGGCTCACAGGAGTGGCTGTCGCCACTGACACAGGCAAAACAGGAGCCGAGCGACGAAGAGCTTGTTGAAGTTGCGAAGCATGTCGTCGATGAAGCGATCGCGCGGGGACCGCTCGTACTCGTAGGGCGCGGTGCGCAGTCGATACTCGCTGAGCGGAAAGATGCGCTTCACGTTTTCTGCTATGCGCCGAGGCCCGCTCTCATTGCGCGGTCGATGGTAAGAGACAAGCTGGACGAGCAGGCTGCAACGAAGCTTGTCGACGACACGAACAGCCGTCGTGAGCAGTGGGTGCGGAAGCACTGGAACAGGTCGTGGCGGGATCATTCGAACTATCACCTGTCGGTGAACACTGACTGGCTCGGACTTCAGGAAGCCGCTGAGATGATTGTGTTCGCTGCAAGACAGAGATTCAATCTGCCTCGAGCGTAGGCAGAGGAACGATTCTCGCCATTATCGATCGCATGACAATGATCGATGATTTCAAAAGGAAGCCGCAATATCCGCTCGCGGGCGTGTCTGCCGCAGCGGCGATGGGATTTGGCGCGCTCGCATCGCGCACTCGCAAACCGCGCACGATACTTGGCGACCTCAAGCTGCGGTCACGACTGCCGCGATATGGTAAGCAAACGAAGAAGGCCGCAATTCAATTCGGATATCTCGGCAAGGAATGGGCAGTTCTTCCTGCGGCGGGCGCAATTGGCGCGAAGCTGCTGAGCGAGGATCGCAAGGCAGGTGCAGCGGCAGTTGTAGCTGCAACCCTTGCAGCAATTGGAGCTAGTCACCTGTTCGATGTGATTCTCGACCAGCGCACTCCGCCGCCGGGCCGTCACGCGCCGGCATCACCTCACTTTCCGAGTGGTCATGCATTGCACAGTACTGCGGTACTGACCATCGGTGCATGGGTATTGTCGCGTGAGGGAATGATTGGCAAGCGCGCGGCGGGAATTGGAGCCGGAGTTCTTGCGCTCGCGCTCGGATTCGATCGATTGATTCAGGATCGTCACTGGACGAGCGATGTAGTTGCGGGCTGGCTTGCCGCGGTTTCGATCGCCGGGCTCGCGGCATCTGGTTATGAGATATCGCGCCCGCGTCGACGTACGAAGTCTTAGGAGCGAGGTGCGCCATTTTTTAAGCGCGGACACTCGCGGATGTTACGGACACTCGCGGATCAGACGAAGGATCAAAACCAGGGATAGGCACGGACACTCACGGACGACACGGGCACTCACGGACAAAAACACTACGAGAAAAGACGACAAAAAAACCAAATAAAGAACTGAGTTTGGTCATCGCATGTGCGATTGGCTCTCCATTTCGTCCGTGAGTGCCCGTGTCGTCCGTGAGTGTCCGTGCCTATCCCTGGTTTTCTGATTTTCTGGTTTTCTGGTTTATATCGATCACACCGGTGTGGATCGGTGGCAGTTCCCCGGGTTCTTAGTCCTCCGTCCTGTCCGCAAGTGTCCGTAACATCCGCGAGTGTCCGCGCTCAAAAAATCACACCATCTGTCCGTGACACGTGGGTTGCTACCCGCCGATGATCTCGCGCGCCGCTCTCAAGAATCCTTCAACGTCTTCAACGCTGGTATCGAACGACGTTACAAAGCGGGCCTCAGATATAGACTCGGTCCAAACCTGGAAAGAGGACACGCTTTGCAGCGCGGCAATGTGCTGACGCGGAAGAATTGCAAAGACTTCATTCGCCTGCACCAGCTGAGTCAACCTGCATCCCGGCAGCGCGGCAAGCCCGTCGGCGAGAAGTGACGCCATACGGTTAGCATGCGTCGCGCTCCGCAGCCACAGATCGTCCGTGAATAGAGCATCGAACTGTGCCGCGATAAACCTCATCTTCGATGAAAGCTGCGCCCCCTGCATCCGGCGATACGCAAAATTCTGCGCAAGCAGCGGATCGAAAAAGATCACTGCTTCTGCTGCAATCAGTCCGTTCTTTGTCCCGCCGAATGAAAGCACATCGATGCCGGCATCCGCCGTGATCGCCTTGAGAGGAACACCAAGCGTCGCAGCGGCGTTTGCGAGCCGCGCGCCATCCATGTGCACGCGCAATCCGTGCTGATGCGCGAACGATGTAAGAA
>DASUXX010000181.1:0-2005 GCA_036377755.1 Gemmatimonadaceae bacterium | reverse complement strand
CCTGATATTCCCATCGAAAAATATTCGGCCGCTCAGCTTCGAACTGATAGCGCAGTGGCCGCGGATCGTGGTCGTTGACGAGCAGCATTGATTCTCCGCTCGAAAGGCCATCGAATGTCCGGAAAATCGTCGGATGCTTCTCTCGCGGCGTAATCGGGCGAACGTCGAGCTCGATCGGTGATGCATTCATTGCTGGTGCTTCTCCATGAAGATGATTGTTGTTCAGGCGAGCTTCCAGATCTGCACGACGACGCCCGCCGGATGCCTTTCGTCGATCTCGTACCCGTATCCTCTTTCAGTGAGAATGGGCAGGAGGAACTGCGGAACACGCTGGTTCACCTGCAACAGCCGGTATCCCGCGGGAAGATTCTCGAGAGCAGTAAGAGTTCGTACCATTGGCTCAGGCGGCTCGAGCCCGCGAACATCGAGCACTACGGTGTCAGGTGTACCGTCGATTCCTGCAACCTTGTCGCCACGATCATCAGTCGCGGGGGGAGAGCTTTCTGGAGCTGCCTGAGATTCGCGCCAGAACCAGACAGACCAGTCTTCGCCTGCATTCTCACGCGCTTCGTGGAGAAATCCCTTCCTGCCAAGCACCCGGAAGAGTGGGACAGGCTCGAACGTCGCACGCAAATGCAGCACTCCTTCGGCTGGCAGCTCATCGACTGCGCCCATGATTCGCGAGAACGGCTCGCGTCCATTGCGGAGATCGTCGCGAACATCGAGCTCGACTTCGTGTAAGCGTTGAGGTACGGCAGCTGGTATTCCGGATGTCATGCAGGTCCTCCGTATGCAATGCGGGCAATCTGGCCCGCGAACAAGAGCACGCCGCCGAGGAAGAGAACTGCGCCGCAGCGCGCGACGTGGGGAGACGCTGCTGCAATACCCGCGAAAAGAAGAGTCACGGCGAGAAACATCGAGCCGAGCTGAAGCCAGGCGACTCGTGCCGAATACATGTCGGTCACGGCAGGAAGCTTTTCCTTGCCCATTCGCGAACCATATCGCGTAGTCCATGCAAGCAGCGGGACGATCTTGTAGTAAAGGCCGACCACATACATGGTGATCCCACCGAGGAGACCGAGCGCGATATAAGCTGTTGCCAGCCTTCCATGAGTCGGTCCTTTCGCAAGAAGCACGGGACCGAGAATCGCGCTCGCACCGAGCGATATGAGCGCACCTGTGACGAACATGAGTCCGATATCGGTTTTCTTCTTTACGCGGCTCCTGTAGAAACAGCGTACTTGCCAGTAAAAACAGGCAACCCCGACTTCGAGCAGAATTGCGCCGACCCATGCAGCGCTCGCGACTTTTCCAAGTAAGCCGGAGACCAGAAAGACAAGCCCCATGGAGAGCATGACGATCGATCGCCTGGTCCACGAAGTGTCAGCACCATGCGATAGCAGAAACATCGGAAGAAGCCGATGCGACACACCCACGATCATCATGAGCGCCCAACCGACGAGAGCGATATGCAAGTGCGTCCCAAGCACCCGAAAGCGCGCATCGGCGATGAAACCCGAATGCAGATTGTGAAGAAGAATCGCGCCGAGGATGAGAGTCGAGACGAGAAACGACATCGCGAGAGCGATTGCTGCCCACGTCACGTCACGCTGCTTGCTGCGATGAAGTGACGCGCCAACATTGATCGCGGCAGTGACAATTCCCGTCGTCAGGAGAAGAAGTCCCACGGGATTGAGCGCCGTTATGCCGGTTGCGATTCCAAGCGCGAAGATTCCTGCTCCGGGAGCGAACGTCAGCAGTGTCAGGCGTGCCCCGCCCATCCATCTCAGCGGCGAGCCGAGCGCGACCGGGAGCAGCTGGCAAAGCGCGCCGAAGATCGTGACCGAGATCCACCCGAGTGTTATGAGGTGAGTGACGCCGGCGACATGAGGAGACGCATACGCGCCGAGCGCTATGTCAGGTGCGATCCACACGATTCCAATCGATGCCGCGAGGAGATACGCAATCGCCGCGGCAAAATGACGACCTGCAAGCGGTGTCGCTG
>DASUXX010000180.1:0-8727 GCA_036377755.1 Gemmatimonadaceae bacterium | reverse complement strand
CGAAATGCTCCAGTGCAGAAGGAATCATGCGACCGAATTCGTCGAAGAGATTTACCCCGGCGTCCCGCACACGACTCTTGAATTCGTCATACGAAAGCCCGGATCGCGACAGGAATGGCTGCAGAGCATCGATCTGTGTCTGAAGATCGCCCCGGCGCTGGGCGCCGAGCAGGCCACCTTTGTGAGTAGCGCCGTCGTTGAACGACTTGCGCGCGCGTGCGTCGGCGAGCATTGCACCCGCAGCACTTCGTGCGATGCGGATCGCTGATTCGCGAACCTGCTGCTGGGTCTGTTGCGCCTGCTCTGCCAGTTGTGCCTTCTTTATCGAGTCGGCAACAAAAGCTTTTCGCGCTGCATCGCGCCGTACTTTCCTCACTGAATCTGCAATACGCTGCGAGTCGAGAGTCGCAATTGCAGGTGGCGCCATCATTGCGCTGTCTGTCGTCGCACCAACCGGTGCAAGCGATCCACTCGAATCAGGAATTACAGACCCCGGTGGTGGAACTGCAGCTGCAGAGTCAGCGACTGATGAGTCGTCGCCCTTGCCCTGCGAGAGCAGAAATGCGCCCGCCGCGACAGGCACTAGAATGGCCATTGCAAGTGCGACTCTTCTGCCGCCTTTCTTCTGCGGCGGATCGTAATACCCGGCGTGATCTCCGGCAGGAGCCATCTCGATCGAATGAAGCTCTTCCTGCGGAGTACGAGCAGGAAATGCGAGCGTAGGCTCCAGAGCCGGCACATCCGACGCAGAAAGCGGCTCACTCGGCGGCGCGTCCGGAATGGTCGGCTCTTCAAGCGCTGGCGCTTCTGCATGAGGAGTTCTCAGTATCGGTCCAGCAGTCGGCGTAATGCGCTGTGAACGCGGAAGGCGATGCTCCATCGTCCTGATCTCGCCGGATGCAGTCGAGAACATGTCGAGCGCATCGAGCACTTCTCTCGCAGAGTCAGGGCGCTGTGTCGGTTCCTTCGACAGGCAGCGCATTACCAGATCGGAGAGTGAGCCCGGAACATCGGGCCGCGCTTCGATGAGTGGCTTAGGCTCCTGCGTAAGAACTGCGGCGAGAACGCGCTGAGGACTGCTTGCTGCGAAAGGAGATTTTCCGTTCAGCAGCTCGTATGCGAGCAGGCCGAGTGCGTAGATATCGATGCGATGGTCAGCAGATGAATCGCCCGCCAGCTGTTCGGGCGCCATGTACGCGGGAGTGCCTACCGCCATTCCCGTCGAGGTCATTCCTGAGGCTGGCATCGACGCATTGAGTGCTTTTGCCACGCCGAAGTCGGTGATCATCGAGTACGAGCCGGACCGGAGCACGTTCGCCGGCTTGATGTCGCGGTGAACGACTCCCTCGCCATGTGCGTACTCGAGCGCTTCACTGACGTGGTAGAGAATTCTCACGACTTCGACGACCGGTAACGGCCCGTACTTCTCGACTGCAGACTTGAGCGACTCTCCGGTGATGAACGGCATCGTGTAGTAGAGGAGGTCGTCGACCTCCCCAGCGGAGAGCAGTGTCACGATGTGCGGGTGTTGCAGCTGCGCGGCCACCTGGATCTCGCGGCGGAACCGTCCGCGATTGACGTCAGCGGTGAGGTCGGGGGAGAGCACCTTGATGACGATCTTCCGCCCAAGGGAGCGCTCGACAGCGACAAACACCCGGCTCATGCCTCCGCCGCCCAGCTCCCGCTCGAAGTCGAAAGTGCCTGCGAGTGCTTCTCGTAGCTTCAGCTCGAACGTGGTCATTGCAGATATGGTACTTCGGGAAAAGGGCGGGCGCAAATCTCCCCTCCCGCCGTCCTCAATTCCAAACCTCATGAAACCAGCGGCACCTTCCTCTCGTCTTATCGATTATCGATAATTATCGTTTATCGATAAGACGTTAACCGAACCCAAAGGATAGACCATAATGACGCAGTCCCGTCCATATGAGCTCGACCTTTCCCGGAAAGTTGTGAACTTCCTCACGGTTGCGAATGTGCTCGTGGGGGTTGGCATCCTTGCCCTCTTCATTGCTACGATCGTCGCCGAGGATTTCGCAATGAAGGCCCTCATACATGAGCATGGTGCTGCGCATAGTGCTGAAAGTCATGCGCTCATTATCGGCATGCGGTGGATCATGTTTCTTGGAATTCTTGCGGTCGCCCTCATCCGAGTAGCACTCAACAGGCTAGGTGCGATAGTCGATACGGTGCGCGCTGGTGATCCGTTCATCCTGCTGAACGCCGAGCGCATCAAGACGATTGCGTGGACAATCCTCGGGTTGGAGGTGCTGCACCTGATAATCGGTCTCATTGCCCGCAGCGTTTCGACGGAGACGCATCCGCTCAACCTCGACTGGAACTTCAACTTCATGCGCTGGCTGGTTGTGCTGTTCCTCTTTGTACTTGCACGCGTGTTCGAGCAGGGCGCGCGTATGCGGGAAGATCTTCAAGGAACGGTCTGACGATGCCGATCATCGTCAATCTCGACGGGATTCTCGAGGCGCGCGGCATGACGCTCACCGAGCTCTCAGAAAGGATCGACATCACGCTGGCGAACCTGTCGATCCTCAAAACCGGTAAAGCGCGGGCAATACGGTTCTCGACGCTGGAAGCAATCTGTGAGGCTCTCAAATGCCAGCCGGCTGACATTCTCGAATTCAGGAGGGGAAAATGATGAATGAAATCGCGCCGGAGGGTCCCTTGCAACCATCGTCTTGTGCAGGCCGCGCCCGCATATTTCCGTCGTCAGCAAATACGGAGATATCGTGCGCGCCGTGCATTCCATCATCGCCTTTGTAATTCCAGCAGCGCTCGGTGCGCAAACCGATCTGCTGTCGAACAAGCTGGTAGATCTCACACATGCTCTGAACGATAAGACCATCTACTGGCCTACCTCACCCACAACGTTCAAGCTCGACCGCCTCGCGTTCGGGCGGAGTGATGGCGGGTGGTTCTACGCTGCCAACACATTCAGCGCGCCCGAACATGGTGGCACTCACCTCGACGCTCCGATTCATTTCGGTGAAGGGAAACAGACCAGCGACAAGATTCCGCTCGATCACCTGATTGGGCGCGCGGTGGTGATCAATATTGCTGACAAGGCTGCCGGAAACGCCGATTATCGCTTATCACGCGATGATGTTCTTGCGTTCGAGCGTCGTTATGGTCGCATTCCGAATGGATCGATCGTGCTTCTCAGAACTGACTGGAGCAAGCGATGGCCGGACAAGAAGCGCTATCTGGGAGACGACACTCCCGGTGATGTTTCCAGGCTTCACTTTCCAAGCTTTTCTGAAGAGGCTGTGCGGTTGCTCGTCGAGAGGCGTGGTGTGAAAGCAATCGGGGCAGACGTAGCATCGATCGACTATGGACAGTCAAAGGATTTCATCGTCCATCGCATTGTGGCCGATCGCAACGTTCCCGGCCTGGAGAACCTCACGAACCTCGATCAGCTGCCTGCGACCGGTGCTTCGATTATCGCACTGCCGATCAAGATCGAGGGCGGCTCAGGAGGGCCAGTGCGAGTGATTGCGCTCGTGCCGCGACGATAACGGCGCGCGACTACTATATAGTAGTATGGACTTCAACGATATCGACGACGAGTTCCCGCTGGGCGACGGCACTGCGGACACATCGACTCACATCACCTGTCCGTATTGCAGTCAGACAGTGGAGATAAGCGTCGATCCAGGTGGCGGAACTGTTCAGCAGTACGTCGAAGATTGTGAGGTGTGCTGCAATCCATGGCAGGTGAACGTTCAGTTCGTCGATGGAGTTGCGCTCGTGGACGTCAGCGCACTCGACTCGTAGGGCAGGCTGTCTGCATGAACGTGATGTATTCAGCCGTTATAGATGCACTTCGTCGCGCTCCGTCGATTGTTGTCCCGCTTGTGCGAGAGGCGCCGCGCGAAACGCTCCAGGAGCGTCCTCCTTCCGGAAAGTGGTCCATACATGAGCATGCATGTCATCTCGCGCACGTGCACGGACTTTTCTTTGCGCGGCTTGATCAGATGCTGCAAAATCCCGCTCCTGTGATCAAGCCGTATTTACCTGGAGAACAGGATCCGGATGATCTGCTGCTGCGAATGGATCTCGACGAAGCGCTCGAGCGATATCAATCCGATCGCGAGCGGCTGGTACACAGGCTCGACGGTCTCACGGATGATGAGTGGATGAAAAGTGCAGAGCACGCTGAGTACCGCACATACTCGGTGTTCATAATGTTCAGGCATCTTGCTCTCCACGACTTTCTTCATGCCTACCGGATCGAGGAGCTGCTGCTTGCAAAGCACTAGCTTAAGTCCGCCGTAGATTAACTGTCACGACTTCGCCGGGAACGTTCGAAATGACAGGAACAAGAACTCTTCTAGCTCTCGGATTCTGCCTCGTCACTGAAGCCGCGTCCGTTGCGCCGCCGCCGAATACCTGGCGACTCGACTTCTATCACACTGGCGGCAAGGCCGGCGAAATCTTCAGCGTCGACAAAGTGGTGGTCGAGCCGCTCCCGTGGCCCGGATCAGCGAAGAACAACATCGACAGCACCGGATTCGGCTCCTACTTCTTCGAGCTGCGTGACACTACCGGCAAAGTTCTGTTCTCGCGTGGCTATTCGCCGATCTATGCCGAGTGGGTTACGACTGAGGAAGCATCGTCGATAAACCAGACTTTTCACGAGTCGCTTCGATTTCCTGCGCTCACAGGGAAGGCCGATGTCGTCGTGTTCGAGCGTGACGCGAACAACCGCTTTGTCGAAGCATGGCGAACGCGGATCGATCCGAAAGACATGTTCATCGATCGCTCGACACCTAAACGATACGAGCCGATCGCTGTCGAGAAGCACGGCGATCCAAAGGATAAAGTCGACATTCTGCTCCTCGGCGATGGATACACTGCGGCTGAATGTCAGACAAAATTCCGTCGCGATACGCGCCGCATGGCGAACGTGTTTTTCTCAGTAGAGCCGTACAAGTCACGGCGCAACGAGTTCAACATCTGGGGTCTCTGCCCGCCGTCGCCTCAATCAGGAATCTCACGGCCTTCGACAGGAGTTCACATCGCGACTCCGGTCGGAACGACATACGACATCTTCGGATCCGAGCGCTACGTCCTGACGCTCGACAATCGTGCATTCCGGACGATTGCGTCCAATGCGCCGTACGAGTTCGTCGAAATTCTTGCGAACAGCAAGACATATGGAGGTGGCGGGATGTACAACGTCATGGCGACCGTAGCAGTCGATAACGACTGGGCGAACTACGTGTTCATTCACGAGTTCGGCCACCACTTCGCTGCGCTCGCGGACGAGTACTACACATCGCCTGTTGCGTATTCAGTTCCCGACAAGATCGTCGAGCCGTGGGAGCCGAATGTGACGGCGCTCAAGGATCCGAAGAACCTGAAGTGGAAAGCGCTCATCACTCCCGGTGCTCCAATTCCGACTCCATGGCCGAAGGAGCAGTTCGAGGCGCATCAGAAAGTGACACAGGCACGCCGCGCAAAAATTCGCGCAGATAGACGTCCCGAATCGGAAATGTCAGCTCTCTTCCGCGAGGAGATGAAGTTCGATTCAACCCTCTTTGCGAATGCGCCTCACGCTAAAACAATTGGAGCGTTCCAGGGCGCGAACTACGATGCAAAAGCGTTCTATCGTCCAGCGATCGACTGCATCATGTTCACGCGCGATAACGTGCCATTCTGTCCGGTATGCAGACACACGATAGAAGACGTTATCGACGCATACAGTCGATAGCTGCTGGTTATGGTGTCAGCAGCTTTCGTTCGCTCGGAAAAACCTCCACTCCCGTTCTACGCGTAAACTCGACAAGAATCGGATCGAGAAAACTTGCAACGGGCGCAAATAACGAAGGCAGACTTCTCGCGACCTTCGTAACGAGCTGCATGCCGGCGTTTACGACGACCTTGGTAATATCCCCTGCAAGCTTGCCGAGCAGCACTCCGAGATCCGCCTGAGCATCGACGTCATCGCCCATAGCAGCGAGCACCGCCCGACGATGCTTGAGGATGACCGGGGCAGTGAACGCGACGGGGTTGAATCCGGGAACGTACCGCGCGCCGATTCCCTCGATCAGTGCAACTGCCCGACCAAAGTACACGAGCTCGCCGCTCAGAATGATCGGCCAGTCATATATGGTCCGCATCACATCCTCGGCCAATGTGCGATCTGACAGAATGCGCGTGGCGATATCCGCTGACGCAACACCATCGAACGCCATTCCCAGCAGAACATCCACGAGCTTGTGAATGGTCGACATATCGGTGCCGGGCTCTACAATGCCGAGCTCGTAAAATCCGTTGATCACTCCGGTTGCGTTGCGACTCACTGCGGCCAGTGCCGTGCGAATGAGTGTGCGACGCATTTCTGTTTCTACCCGCACCACCATTCCAAAGTCGAGCAGCACGAGACGACCATCGTCTGTCACGAGAAGATTTCCGGGATGGGGATCGGCGTGGAATAGTCCATCGACCAGCATCATCTGGATGTACGCTTCCACAACCGATTCGACCACCTGCTGGCCGGACATCCTCCGCTCGGCGATCAGCGGCGCAAGGGAATCGACGCGCGTTCCCTCCATGTATTCCATGACCAGGACGCGCTGCCTTGTAAGATCAGTCTCGATATCAGGAACGAGCACGCGCGGGTTGTCCGAGAAACGCTTCGCGATTGCGATTGCATTCGCTGCTTCCTGGCGGAAATCCATCTCCTCGCTGATCCGCTTTGCGAACTCGTCAACTACAACGCGGAAGCCGCGCAGATGCGAGTTCGACCAATACGATGAGATGATGTCGAGAATTCTCGAGACCGCGTGAATATCACTCGCGACGAGATCTTCAACACCCGGGCGCAGAACCTTTACGACAACATCGCGACCCTGATAGCGTGCGCGATAAACCTGGCCGAGCGAGCCGGATGCAAGCGCATTACGATCGAACTGCTCGAACATCTCTTCCGGACGCTTGTCGTAAGCGGCAACTATCTCGCGCTCGATCTGATCGAATGGAACGGCGGGAACTCGATCGGTGAGTGTACCGAGTGAAGACAGGTAAGGCTCGGGTACGACGTCGGGCCGGGAGGCGAAGACCTGCGCGAGCTTGACGAACGTCGGGCCAAGCGAGACAAGCGCCTCTATGAGTCTCGCCGCACGATTTCTGTGGAACGCATCATCACGCTCGATCGGCGCGCCAAAGAAAATCCATCGCGCAAAGTCACGACGGAACGAAACGCCGAGCGGGAGAAGCCGGCGGAGAATTGCAATTGTTCGAAAGTGGGCCACGTGAGGCTTATCTGCAGTAATCGATATTTTCTACTATGTATTTTACCCCGAAATTCAGACGGAGTCCCATGAGAATTGGTTCGATTGCGGTTGCTTTCCTGGCGCTTACAGCGGCCTGCCGCACTGAGCGGGCGCGTCCCGCCGATACAGTGGCAGCTGCGACAAATCCACCGGCCGTTACGACAGACCCTCCAAAACCCGATGGTTATATCATCGACGCAAAAGGCATCGGCCCGGTAAAGCTCGGCATGGCGCTTGGGGAGGTACGCAATTCACTGCCATCGGCTAGGATCGAGCGCACGTCCGACGGGGAAGGTGTCGCGCTCGTCGAGATCACGATTGAACCCGGTTCAAGCGTGATAGCGTACGCAGGCGAAGACAATCCGGAGGCTGGTATCGACTGGACCAAATCGATCTCGATGCTCGAGACGTTCAGCGAGCGTTTCCATACCACTGAAGGAGTGCATCCCGCCTCGACCATACCTGAAGCGGAGAAGGCATACGGTAAAACGAGGTCGAGAGAAACGAGCGAGATCGAATCGCGCGAGTACATAACATTCGAAAAACAGCCATCAGGACTCACCTTCAGGATTAGTCCGGACGGGACCGTTCTCTCCATATCGATATCATCCAGATAGCCCGCTTCATTTTCAGACGGCATCTTTAGCTCGATGCACGGTAACACCACGAGCGGCACGATCGTTCTCAACCTCCTCGAGCGGGGGCCGGTGCTGCTCGAGCTCAGCCGCTATCTGGCCGAGGCCGACAAAGGCCACGGGCGGCTTGTGTTCGTGGGTGGTGAGGCGGGGATCGGAAAGACATGGCTGGTGCGGCGATTCGCTGAGCTCATACGCGAGCGCACTCCGATGCTCATTGGATCGTGCGATCCCCTTTCAACGCCACGATCGCTTGGCCCGCTCCTGGATGTCGCGGACCGGATCGAAGATTCAGAAATAGATCTCTTCAGCAGCAAGGACCGGATCTTTCGCGATCTTCTTGGGGCACTGTCTTCGCCAAAGAAAACAACGGTGCTTGCATTCGAGGACGTTCACTGGGCGGATGAAGCGACGCTCGATCTTCTGCGGTTTCTCGCGCGTCGTATAGACGACCGGCGCGCGCTGCTCATTGCGACCTTCCGCAGCGATGAAGTCGGCGATCACCATCCGCTTCGTCACGTACTGGGCGACACTGCTACCGCGCTTGGTGTGAGGCGCATCAACGTTCAGCCGTTGTCGATAGCGAGCGTGCGCACAATGGCAGGTGGCACCGGTGTAGATGCGAACGAGCTTTATCGACAGACTGGCGGCAATCCGTTTTTCGTTTCAGAAATTTTAGCCACACCGAACGAGCTGATTCCTCCAACTGTGCGTGACGCTGTAATCGCGAGAATCGCGAGAATGTCGGACCGCGCACGCTCAGTTCTCGAAACTGCGAGTGTAATTGGCTTTCGCAGTGA